>CAIWKW010000049.1 GCA_903913365.1 Candidatus Doudnabacteria bacterium
ACACAAACAGCCCCCTTTTTGTTATAATTCCCGCATGCTTACCAAAGAAGAAGTCATAAAAATCGCACAATTGGCCAGAATTGAACTTAGTGAGGCCGAAGTGGAAAAGTTTCAAAAAGAACTATCCACGGTTTTGGACTATGTTGACGATTTGAAAAAAGTTGACGTAAGCGGCCTTGAAGAAGTTTCCCAGGTTACGGGTTTGGTTAACGTTCAGCGCGAAGACAAAGTTGTTGTAACCGAAAATCATGACGCCATTATTTCCCAAGCCCCGGAAATTAAAGATGGATACTACAAGGTAAAAGCTATTTTATAAATTATACTAATTTCTAATTATTCTAATTGACCTAAATAAGCACTAATGTCTAATTTAGAAATTTGTACATTAGGCATTATTTAGAATAATTAGGTTAATTAGGTTAATTAGAAATTTTCAATCATGACCGAAGAGTTCGCTTACAAATCCCTGACAGAATTACGTAAACTGTTGGATGATAAATCTGTTTCCTCCGTTGAGCTGACCCAGTATTTTTTGTCGCGCATAAAAAGTCTGGATAAAGATTTAAACAGTTTTATTACTGTGGCGGAAAAAGAAGCTTTGGAGCAGGCAAAAATTGCCGACGATTTTATCAGCTCGCCCGGAGAAAATCCTTTTTTGTGCGGCATTCCTTACGCGGCCAAAGATATGTTTTTAACCAAAGGCATTCGCACCACGGCGGCTTCAAAGATTTTGGACCAGTATATTCCGCCGTATGATGCCACCATCATTAGCAAGTTAAAAAATGAAAAAGCGGTATTGCTCGGAAAAACCAATCAGGACCAGTTTGCCCACGGCTCAAGCGGCGAAAGTTCCGCCTACGGTTTTACCTTAAACCCTTGGGACAAAACCAGAATGCCGGCGGGTTCTTCTTCCGGCTCAGGCGCTTCGGTTGCGGCCGGGTTTTCTCCTTACGCGCTCGGTACGGATACCGGAGGAAGCATTCGCGGACCAGCTGCCATTTGCGGCGTAACAGGGTATAAGCCTACCTATGGAAGAAATAGCAGATACGGCGTAATCTCCATGGCATCAAGCATGGATACGCAGGGCTTTTTGTGTTTGTCCGTGGAAGACGCGGCTCATATTACCGAATATATTTCCGGACAGGACGAAAAAGACGCCACCACAGGGCCCGTGGAAGTTCCAAAATATCATAAAAATCTTTCAGCCGATTTAAAAGGCATAAAAATTGGCGTGCCCAAAGAATATTTTATGGAAGGCATGGAACCGGAAGTGGAGCAGCGGGTACGGGAAGCCATAAAACAAATTGAAGATTTGGGCGCGGAAATTATAGAGGTCAGCTTGCCCAACACCCATTATGGCCAAATGGTTTACGCGATTATTTGTCCCAGCGAAGTTTCTTCCAATTTGGCCAAGTACGACGGCATACGTTTTGGGCACACAACCAAAGAGGCGAAAGATTTGATGGAAGTTTACACCAAGTCCCGCGCCGAAGGTTTTGGCGACGAAGCCAAGCGCAGAATTATGACCGGCACTTATGTTCTCTCCGCCGGCTATTATGACGCTTATTACAAGCGTGCGCAAAAAATCCGCCGGCTTTTGGTAAACGAATTTGCTGAAGTTTTTAAACAGGTAGATGTTTTGCTTACCCCGACCCAGCCAAACGTGGCTCCCAAATCGGGTATTGCGCAAAACGATCCAATTTTTGCCTACATTGCCGACCGTTTGGTGGTAAATGCTAATTTAGCCGGTTTGCCTGCCATTTCCGTCCCTTGCGGTTTTGCCCGTCCGACTGACGGCGACACTCCTTCCATGGATGGTTTACCTGTCGGCCTACAAATAATCGGCCCGCAATGGGGAGAGCAAAAGATATTTAACGTGGGGTATGCGTATCAGCAGGTAACGGAGTGGCACAAGAAGCATCCAGAAGTGAGCAGTGGGCAGTGAGTAGTGGGTAGTCTTAAGATGCCCTGTTCACTGATTACCGCACACTAATCACTATTTGTATGAAAGTTCAAAATTACAAAGAGTTAATAGTTTGGCAAAAAAGTATTGAATTGGTTTTTGAAATTTATAAGATTACCAGACAGTTTCCGACCGAAGAAAAATATGGGCTTTGTTCTCAAATGCAAAGAGCTTCTGTTGGAATACCATCTAGTATTGCAGAAGGGGCCTGTAGAAATCATACCGCAGAATTTAAGCAATTTTTAGGAATATCGTACGCTTCTTCCGCAGAATTGGAAACGCAGATTATAATAGCAAAAAAATTGTATTCACAAATTGATTATTCTAAAGCCGAAAGTCTAAATTTAGAAGTTCAAAAAATGTTAAATTCTCTAATGGCAAAACTTAAATAGTTATCTACCCACTGCACACTAACCACTACCCACTTTTATGAAAGAATATCCTAAATCAACAGAATACTGCGCCGTTATTGGCTTTGAAATCCATGTGGAGCTTGCTACAAAGAGCAAGATGTTTAGTCCTGCTCCGAATAACCCGGACGAGAAGACGCCGAATACAAATATCGATGAAATTGTTACGGCTCAGCCGGGAACTTTGCCTGTGGCTAACAAAGAAGCTATTCGCCTAGCTGCTATGGTTGGCTTGGCATTAAATTGCAAGATTGACGAGTGGTCTAAATTTGACCGCAAACATTATTTTTATCCGGACTTGCCCAAGGGCTATCAAATTTCCCAGTACGACCAGCCGATAAGTAGAGACGGTTACTTAGACATCGTTGTTTCTGACACCCTCTCTGCCTCGTCTGACTCGGCATCTCCCCCAGAGGGGGAGAAAAATAAGGTGCTTCGCTCTATGCGCATTGGAATAACTCGTGCTCATTTGGAAGAGGATGCCGGGAAAAACGTGCACCCGGAAGGGCTGCCTTATTCATTGGTTGATTATAATAGAGCGGGATGCGCGCTTCTGGAAATTGTCACGGAGCCGGAAATTGAAAGCGGGGAAGAAGCAAAAATCTTTTTAACCGAACTGAGAAACATTATCCGCTATTTGGGCGCGAGCGATTGCGATATGGAAAAGGGGACTATGCGCTGCGAGCCGAATATTTCCGTGCGCAAGCCCGGCGAAACAACCTTGCCCAAGTACAAAGTGGAAGTAAAAAATATAAACAGTTTTAAATTTGCCGAAGCGGCAATTAATTACGAAATTGCGCGCCAAACGGAAATTTTAAAAGACGGCGGAATTCCCAAGCAGGTGACCATGGGCTGGAACGAAAAAGACAACTGCACGGTGGAGCAAAGAAGCAAGGAAGAAGCTAATGATTACCGCTATTTTCCGGAACCGGATTTGCCAATTTTGCAATTTACCAAGGAATATTTGAATAAATTGCGCGCGGAAATGCCGGAACTGCCCGCGCAAAAGCGAGGACGATTTAAGGAAGAATACAATTTGCCGGACGCGGATGTGGAAAATTTATTAAACTGGAAAGAACTGACTTTTTATTTTGAAGAGGTTATTAGCGAGATTGATGAGTGGATTGAGCAGGAAAGCAATGGTAACAATAACCATAACAATAATGATAACAGTAGCGGCACGCCGCGGCGTGCCGAATTGGACAGGAATCTGTTAATCAAACTGGCGTCTAATTGGTGTTTGCAGGATTTTTCCGCAGCTTTAAATGCCAAGCTCATAAATCCGGCCGATGCTACAATCACTCCGGAAAATTTTGCCGAACTTCTTAAATTAATCCAGCAGGGAAAAATTTCCGGCAGTGCGGCCAAGCAGGTTTTTAAAGTAATGTTTGAAAAAGGCGGAGAACCTTTATCAATTGTGAACGATTTGGGTTTGACTCAAGTAAGCGATGAAAGCGCTATTGCCGCGGCTTTGGATAAAGTTATTGCGGCCAATGAAAAAGCTGTTGCGGATTATAAGGCCGGCCAGCAAAAATCTTTTGGTTTTTTGGTGGGTATGGCAATGAAAGAGCTAAAAGGCAAAGGCAACCCGCAGGTTATAAACGAACTTTTAAAGAAAAAATTGACACCGTAGGTGTCATCCCGTCATAAAGATATCCCGTAGGGAGAGAATTTTTCTGTACGTCTGCCGAAGCTTTAGCGAAGGCAGAAGGGCTGTAAAAATATCCGGGATCCAGATTCGTCAATTTTATACAAATGATGAACGCCGCCTCCTATGAACCGGGGGCGGCGTTTTTGTCGTCGAAACAGACGTTTTAGTCGTAGCGGTCGGTTAGCCGGCCAGAGCAATCGTCTTCGTTTGACCGGGGGATGGGAATTGCCGCTGCAGCCGCAAGCTGGCCGCTGGCCGTGAGGCGAGTATTTTCAAATAGGCCGTTAACACCCCCTGCGTCAGCATTGACAGAATCGTAACTTCCCGAAGTGCTAACTTCGTTCAGTGCATCTTCAAAATCAAAATCATTCGGGTCTTTCATGAGGCCCTCCTTCGGGATGAGTATATATAAGTTATAAAAATTGTTCAAGATGGTATTTGAATTTATAAAAAAGTACTGCCGCAGGAAAGGGTCTTCCCGCGGCAGTTAGTGTTTGCCTCTCATCATCTGTTGTTACGGATGACGGCTGGCAGAATGAACAATCCTGCCGGCTTTTCTCCCGTTTTTGTCGCCCGAGTATGGGCAGGGCTGGTGTCCTCCGCCTGTCATGCGGTCTGCAAGTTCGCTCGGATTTTGAATCCGCAAGTCGCGCGACTCGCAAGCCGCAGTCTCTGCTAAATCTTCGGTAAGGCTTCCGCAGAAGCTGTCCTCCCAGCTGTGAGCATCGCTCAGCAGCTTGGTCGCAATTTCCACGAAAGCGCGGTCAGCTGCGCAGCGGCCTTCCGGGGTGAAAGCTCCTCCGGTCAAACGCCGAAACTCCGCCAAGGCTTTTTCGATTATGCCTTGCGGTTGTTCCGGCAATCTGCCTACTTTCTGCAGTTCGCCGCTGGCATCCTTTTCAAGGTAAAAAACTGCAGCAACGGTTCCGCTTGGCAGTTCTTCCCGGTACATTGGCTGTCTATCTGGTAAAAACAGTCTATCGCTAAGGGGCATTTATTTCCCCCTCCTTCCGGATGAGTATATATAAGTTTTAAAAATAGTTCAAGATAAAAAAAGACGAGGATGATGTGCCGGCTAAGCACTCCTCGTCTTGATGAACGGTTTGAACCGGGCAATGGCCATTTGTCCGGCTTTTGGCTAGCTGTTGGCAGAGGTGTATCGCCGCCTTCTTATGGTAAGAATTAACCCTCCTACAATCAGCAGCGCCGCTGTTCCCGGTTCGGGTATGCCGCCTGGAATCGCTTGTGTATCCCAAAGCGTTTTTATCCCGCAACCTTCTCCCACGGTACTTCCGTAGTATGTGTTCCAGTACCCCCCGAGCTTATACACTCGGTTTAAATCAGCTTCATATCCAGCCTCCGCGTCACAGAACATGCAGTTGTTGTTCTGCAGCATGTTGACGGTTAAAATCAACTCATTGCCGGCGCCGGCATAAAATTTGAATGGGGTTGCAAATTCGAAATGCGCAGTTCCCCCCGTCGGCGCGCCGTTTCCGGAGAATACTTCGGTGTAGCCGCTTCCCAGGTTTTGGGAGTAGTCTTCGGACAAAGCCTGGCTGGTGCTCAGGCTTCCAAGGCCGAGCTCCAGATTCCAAGCTCCTTGAGCATATGGCGCCAAAAAGAAGGTTACGCCAGTTATTTCAACCGGCCCGCCGAATGTTGTTCCGGCGTACGATTGTTGGTACAGGCCAACGCCGTACTCTTCGTTTAATGGCCAGGAATTAGGCGACCCGTGGGCGTCAAACAGAACTGTACCTGCACTCGCCGTGAAGACGAAAGCAAAGACAATCAGAAAAAAAATTGTGAACAGTTTCATATCTCCTCCTAAGAGATATTGCGTTTTGGCTTTTTACGGCCATTGCGAACGAGTATATTATGTCAAAAAACCTTATAAATGTAAACCTTTTAATAAATCTATGAGAGTTTTAAATAAAAAAGTCCTATGAAGATAAAGGACTTTTCCCTATGAACATGGGCCTTTGTTACAAAGTAGCCCAATATTTCCCAATAAAATTTTTTTGGATTAAGTTTTCGTAGTTGATTGTTTTTAGGCTTTTATGCCTATAATTTTAAAAACTATTCTGCTTTCAGAATAGTTCTATTAGCGACGTAGAGCGAGTCCGGCTATTTATGGCCGAGCGAGCCGAGGAGCTAATACAGGTTCGATACTTCGAAGCTCTGCTCCGAAATGATAGTTGCTTTTGTAGTAATACCTCTTCAGCTCTGCTGCGAGGAACCTTTATTTAAATTAATGTTTATAAATGAGGTTAGATAGTTTTAAGCCAAAAACTTTTTTGTTAGTTTAAAAGCGGTGTTTTTATCCGGCTTTACCCAAATAATATTGGTATTTCTTTTCCACCAGGTCATTTGGCGTTTGGCATAGTGTTTAATTGCCATTAATAATTGGCTGAACATTTCGTCTTTGCTAATTTTTTTCTGGAGCAAAAGGCCGCAAAATTTATATTCTAAGCCAAAACCTTCCAGACGCTTCCAGGAAAGGCCTTGTTTGTGAAGTTTTTTTACTTCCGCAACCATGCCTTGTTTAATTCGCTGCTTTAGGCGCTTTTCAATTTTGGAATATAGAATATCCTGGGGCGGGTTTATGCCGAGCCATAATGCATCGTAGTGAGTAGTGGGTGGTGAGTAGTGGGTAGATAAAACAGGAACTGGTTTGCCGGTGGTAATTACAATTTCCAAAGCGCGGATGAGTCGGCGGCTGTTAAAGCGGTCTATTGTGGCGGCGCGAGCAGGATCGAGTTTTGATAATTGGGAAAATAAAATATCAGCCGATTGTCTTTCCAATCGGGCGCGGAGTTTGAGATTGGGTTTTACCTCGGGCAAGGTTTGATTGTAAACAACGGCATCTATCCAGTGCATGGTGCCGCCGCATAAAATAGGCAAGCGACCGCGCTTGATTATTTCGGCAATTTTTTTCTGCGCGGCTTTTTGGAATTCGGAGGCGGAGTACTGCTTTTTCGCATTTGCAAAATCAATTAAATGGTGCGTTATGCCTTTGTAGACAAATCTTGTGTAAAAATCACGGCCGTGATTTTTACCAATTTTAATTTTTGACCATTTGCCTTCCACCTTGCCCGTGCCAATGTCCATGCCTTTGTAAATTTGCCGGCTGTCGCAGGAAATAATTTCTCCGTTAAATTTTTTCGCCAGGCTTGCCGCCAGCTCCGATTTGCCCGAAGCCGTAGGGCCGACAACTATTAGAATTTTTGAATTAGGAATCATAAATTAAGAATTAAGGTTTTAGGGATGCCAACTTTTTGCCGGCGTGCTTGGAATTTAAAATTAATGACCGGCTGTGAACCTTCATTCTCGGGCGTTTTTTGATGTCGCGTTTTTTGGCTTTGGTTGCATATTCATCCACTATAACTTTTCTCATAGTATTACGATTGTTATGATATAATTAATTATATCATTTAACGTCAATTTTTTCCTAAAGCGCATAAAATATGATTTTCAAAGGCCGCCTTTGCGAATCCGATGGCAGTAGTGTAGATTAAAATTAACCAAAATATTATGAGCAAAAAAATTGTATACGGTTTTATCACGATTGTTATTTTTTGTCTGGCCGGCTTTGGCGCTTACATGTACGACAAAAGCCTGGCGCCCGCAAACTCCGGCCAAACTGCTGTGCCTAATGCTTCAAATTCAGCTAAAAATTCATTCGCCGACAATCGGTCGGCTCAGGGAATAAACGCAACAACTTCCGTACAGAGCAACCAAAAGCCGCCAGCGCCAAAAAGCACCACGACTCCTGCGGACAAACCCGTATTTAGCAGCGGAGAGGCTGTGGACACGGGCTCAGGCATACAGGTTTATGAGGTTGATTTTGACGGAACTAAAATGAATCCAAAAGAAATTACCGTTAAAGTAGGGGATTACATTTTTTTTAAGAATAAAAGCACGGTAAATTTTTTACCCGTGTCCAGTGGTGCGGGATATTTAAATTTTGGCGCTGTAAAACCCGTTGCGCCGGGTTCGGAATATCGTTTTCAGTTTACTAAAATCGGCCGTTTGGAATACCGGGATCAGGCCGTTGCCGCTGCGGTTGGCACAGTTATTGTTATTCAGTAGTGCAAAAATGATTCAAAAATTAAAAATCCGCCCTTTAAACTTTGTTTGGGGGCGGTTTTTTGCTGAAAATGGGTGAAAATGTTATAATTTTTAAGATATGAATTGGAAAACTTTTGGCCATAATTCAATAAAGGAAATTTTGGAAAAGCAAATTGGCAGCGGTATTTTGCCTCACGCTTATTTTTTTGTCGGTCCGCAGGGAGTGGGCAAAAAAATGCTGGCCTTGGAATTTGCCCAAGAAGTGTTTGGCGTCGATAGTTTGCAGAACCATCCCGATTTTCAAATTTTGGATGCCGAGGGTGAAATAACCATGCAAGTAATGCTGGATTTTATCGGCAGACTTGGATATAAGCCATTTTTGGGCAGTAAAAAAATTGCCATAATCAACAATGCCCAGAATCTAAATTTGCAGAGCGGTAACGCTTTGCTTAAGACTTTGGAAGAG
>CAIWKW010000050.1 GCA_903913365.1 Candidatus Doudnabacteria bacterium
ACAAGCGGGGAATTAAATGTTTTGCTTCATGTTAAAGAGGTTCTTAAAAAAGACGAAAAGTCAGCAACAATTTTTGACGTAGGGGCCAACGTTGGTAACTATTCTTTGGAAGCGGAAAAAATTTTCCAAGATTACAAACCCGGTTTTGTCATTTATGCTTTTGAGCCTTCCCCGCCGACCTTTGAAAAATTAAAAGCCAATGCTTCCTCCTCCCGCATAAAGCCTTTTAATTTGGGCCTTAGCGACAAAAATGATACCGCAACCTTGTATTTAATGAATGAATATTCCGAACTTGCATCGCTAAACAACCGCAGGCTGGATCATGCTGATGGTTTTATGCGTTTAAAAGAACAAGTCAATTTGTCGACTCTGGATAGCTTCTGTCTTGAGCAGGGGATAAATAAAATAGACTTTTTGAAAATGGATGTAGAGGGCCACGAATGGTCAGTGCTGGCCGGGGCGAAAAATATGCTGGAAAAGGGAGCTATCCGCTTTCTCCAGTTTGAGTTTGGCGGCGGCGCTATAGATGCAAGAGTTTTTTTTCAGGACTTTTTTTATCTCTTAAGCCCAAAATATAATATTTATAGAGTGCTTAAACACGGGCTATATCCAGTTGCACATTATCGCGAGACCGATGAAATTTTTATAACTACCAATTATTTTGCGGAATTAAGAAAATAATATGAAAATCTGCAAAGTTTCAGTAATAATTTTAACAAAAAATCGGGCACTACTTCTTAAGCAGGCTATTTTTAGTGTTTTAGCACAGACTTTCAAAAATTTTGAAATAGTTGTAATTAACGACGGTTCAACCGATGAGACTGAAGAAACGGTGGAGGAAATAATAAAAAACGGAGCACCCGTAAATTTAATTAATCATGAGGTCTCGTTTGGTAAAACTTACAGCCGCAATCAGGGTTTAACCAGCAGCTTGGGAGAATATGTTTGTTTTTTGGATGACGACGATGAATGGATTGATAACGGAAAATTGCAGATGCAGTCTGATTATTTAGATAAACATCCACAAGCTGTAATAGTCGGAAGCAGTATGCTAGTGGTAGATAATACAACGGGAAGCAAAATACTGGGAAAGAAAAAAAGGTCCGAAAGCGATTTTTTAATTAGGCAAACCATGCTTTTAAAAAACAATTTTTTTACGTCCACAGTTATGTTTCGTCGCAGAGAAGCTTTAGCAGCAGGAGGTATCCCAGTTGGCAATAAAGACGAAGCGGAGGATTATAGCTTATGGCTTAGGTTGGGCTTGCGCGGTAAAATGTATAATTTTAGAGAAACCTTTGTAAAATATAGGCAGCCTAATTATGACAAGTCTAGGCTCAAAACGATTTTGAATGAACAGATGGGGCTAATGGAAAAATTTAAAAATTTATACCCTAACTTTTTTTTGGCAAAATCTATACTGCGTTTGCGAATCGCTTATTTAAACTTTTGGGCCAATATTAAGATGCGCTGACGGTAAACCATCAAAGTTTATTAGTTTAAAAGTGAAAAATTATTGCTTGGCTCAGCCTCATAATTCCTATATAATAAGCATATGCAACGTTCATTTATCAGATTTTGGTTAATATTTGTGCCTTATGTAGCCATTTTATACCTTGGCTTATGGCTCTCAATAATTTTACGCTATGACCACAGCCTGGAGTCCCAGGCAATAATGGCCCACGTTAAAGCTTTCAGCCTGGTTTATTTGTTATGGCTGGTGGTTTTTTTTATTCACGGCCTTTTTGAAATTCAAACTCTGCGCCGTTATACTTCGCTGATTTTTAACCTTATGTCGGCCATGCTGGTTAACGGGCTGATTGCTGTTATATATTTTTATTTTCAGCCGAACCTGATTTTAACCCCCAGAAGATTCTTGTTTATTTTGGTCGGGGTAAACTTTGTGCTTTTGCTCCTCTGGAACCTGCTGGTAAAATACGCCATAAAGAATCGCTTTTCCGAGTATGTGTATTTATTTTCTTTTAACAACGAGCTTGCCGAACTGGAAAAGGAAATTAATGCCAGGCAGTTTTTAGGCTATAAAATTTTAGGCCATTTAAATGAACAAACTTTAAATAATGCGGAAATTGTCCGCAATTCCGGAATTATTTTACCGGCTGCGGTCAGTTCGCGGCCGGAAGTAATTTCGCGGTTTTATATGCTTCGCACCCTGGGAGTGAGCTTTTATAACCATAAAGATTTTTATGAACAAATGCTCAGGAGGGTCTACCTTTCGGGCTTGGACGAAATTTGGTTTTTGGAAAATATTAATTATAAAGAAAAACGGCTTTATAATATTGTTAAAAGATTTATCGACATTCTTGCAGGGCTGATTACGCTGGTGGTGTTTGCCATTACCTACCCCATTGTCGCCGCATTAATAAAACTGGAAAGCCCGGGCCCGGCGCTGTTTAGCCAGGAGAGGGTGGGCAAGAACGGTAAAATTTTTAAAATATACAAATACCGCACAATGAATACCGTATCCGGCAAAACCTGGACCGAAGTAAACGATCCGCGCATTACCAAAGTCGGCAATATTTTAAGAAAGACCAGGATAGACGAACTGGCGCAATGTATTAATTTAATTTTGGGCAATTTGTCTTTGGTCGGACCCAGGCCCGAGCAAGTCCATATTGTCGAGCGTCTCAGAAAAGAAATTCCCTTTTATGACGAGCGGCATTTGGTAAAGCCGGGGATTACCGGCTGGGCGCAATTGAATATTTATGCCGGCAGCCTGGAAGAAACCAAACTGAAATTGCAGTACGATTTATATTACATTAAGTACC
>CAIWKW010000051.1 GCA_903913365.1 Candidatus Doudnabacteria bacterium
AATGGCTTTGGTTAAATTTTTAAAATCCTATGGGATTACCCCGTACGTTGGAATTATGTCCATGAGGCGAGGAAGACCAAATAACGCCAAACCTATAAAGGGCTTTAAACAGCATCCGATTATTGACGAAAGCTATAATTACTCGGAGCAATTGCTGGATTATTTAAAAAAACAAAACATTAAAGCAGATTTTTTTAACATTGAATATGAAACCGCCGTTGACGCCGGAGTAAACATTATTCTTCCGCCTATTGGCGCGGTTGGAAACGCCTTCTCGAGAAGCCTGGTTTTCTTTTCCGACACCTGGGAAGGAGTAGCCATGTCCACCCCCCACTTCAGACCGCTTATTATTCAGCACTCTTTTAAAACCGGACACGGAAATTTGTTTTATAATGTAATTATTGCGGCAGCGGCTGAAGCTGTACAAAAAAAATACCATATAAAAAACTAACCAACTTACATTAATATGGGTCAAAATCAACAGGAAAATATTGAGCGCACAAGGGCAATATATAAAGCCCGAACCATGGAAACCGCCAAGGAACTGGCTGAAGCTGGTTTTGAATTCCCCGAAGTGGATTTTGCTTTAAGGCTGGAAAACGAAACCGACTCAGAAAACCGTGCGTACAACGGCAGCGTTTATTGGCTTGAGCTGAAAAATGCCGAAAACGGAAGGTTAAAAGCGGGCAAATTATTTCTGCCAAAAACGGAATTCAATTCTCATTTGACTGCCATTTATGGCGGTTTACCTGGCGACAGCATTGTTAAAATGGAAAAGCGCTTCACTAATCCTTTGCTTGAAGCGGGCTACGCGGTATGGGTTTCCAGGCATAACGGCACTAAGCTTGAAAATGACAATGTGCAAAAATTTTTCGGCTCAAAGGAAGTTTTGGAAGAAACCGAGGCCTTGGGGAAAACTTCAGTGGGACAACCGCTAAGCTCAACCTTTCTGGAAGATTTTGCGCAGGAGCCGGCGCAAGATTTGGCCAACTTCAACGGCCAAAAAAATATTAAACACATAACTTTAGCCGGCCACTCTTTTGGCTCCAGCAGCATTTTATATTCCTTGGGCAAAGACATGGAAACAAACCAAGGAAAAAATTCCACCAAAGTTGATAAAGTAATTTTAATTAACGGATTTTTGGGAAACGGAACCTACCCGGAAAATCAGGACGAAGTTGTAGGCGGAGCCAGGTTTACGCCCAAACAAGTTCAAAACAGCCAAATTAAAATGGCAAAAATAATGTTCGAAATTCCTGAGCCCGCAACAGTTGATGAATCTTTTAGGCGAATTCTTGCTTATAACCATACAACCTCCTTACCTGAGCATACAAAAAATGTTGTGGTTGTTTCCCCAACCGACGCTTATATTACCCCCAAAGCAGCGGAAGAATTCCACGCGCGGGCCGGTGGACTTTTGGCCTACGACTTAACAAGAGGCTCGATCCATCCCGAGCAATCAAATTCCAACCAAATTTTTAATCCGGAATTTTCCGATGCAACGCCTGAGATTATACAAGAGGCCAATACCCAATCGCGCCAAGCCCATGGAGGCAGCCAGCACGACGCACCAAACTTTGGAGGGGAAACTCTTCGCAGACTAATTGAAGCTCCAATAAAAACCCATAGAATTGTTTTTAGAAACAATTAAAATAACACTTATGACACCCGAGCAAATTAAAAAAAAGATTTTATCGTACCATTGGGAACCGTGGTTAAAACGGCCTTTTTTTGGATTTATTGTGTCTACCTTTTGCGGGGGCAACACCAAAGAAGCCTTTAAAAAAATAGGGCTGCCTGGCTGGGAATTTGATACACTTTTGAGCGATGGGGAGTGGTATCAATCTAAAAATAATTTTCAGCATGCCAAACCGGCGGTATTGAAATGGCTGAAAACACATTCAATTACAGAAATAACCGGTCCTTTGGAAAAATTACAAGCTGTTTGGAAAACGGTGATTGCCGAATTCAGCAAAAATCCGGGAAAAGACACTCAAAAAAAGCTTAAAAGACTTGATGAAATTTTAAGGGAAATTACCACTTATGTTTGGGCAACGCATGTTGCGGAGCATTTTTTTTCACAAATATTAAAAACCCAGGTTACAAAAATTGCAAAAGGAGACGTGAATAAATTTATTGGCGACGCGGCTTTCCCCAGCAAACTAAACGCCGCCGAGCAAATGGTGGAAGAATATAAAAACGGCGTTAGTCCGAAAATACTGGCTAAAAAATACGGCTGGATGCGCGCCCGCGACGGTTTTGCGGACGGCTATACAGAGAATGAAATTGCTAAAATTACAGAACATGCCCAAAGCTTATCCAAACATCAGCACCCTATTGTCCCCAAGGCTTTGGAAAAAATTGTCGCTGAAGCCAGAGAGTTGGTTTATCTTCGCATGCTACGAATGGACTGCTATTTTGAATTAATGTTTTTAGCCAGGCCATTACTGGAAGCGGCGGCAAAAAAATATAAAATTCCCTTCATTGAACTGAAATTTTATTCACTGAAAAGCTTAATTAAAGGTAAACCAAAAAAATATCCGGCAAACGCCACCTGGGCGGCAATAGGCAATAAAATCTATTATTTAGATCATCCCTTATTTGATCAAAGCTCATTAACAAACGCCACAGAAATTAAAGGCAATATTGCTCAAATGGGCTACGCAAAAGGCGAGGTAAAAATTGTTATGAGCGTAAAAGATATACCCAAAGTAAAAAAAGGCGATATTTTAGTTACCTATATGACCTCGCCGAACTTTTTACCGGCTATGAAGCTGGCATCGGCCTTTGTTACGGACGAAGGCGGACTTACCTGCCACGCGGCCATAGTTGCCCGCGAAATGAAAAAACCCTGCGTTATTGGCACCAAAATTGCAACTAATGTCTTTAAAGACGGAGACTTAATAGAAGTAAACGCCAACGAGGGCACAGTCAAAAAAATAACTTAGTTTACAACTTAGTTTACAACTTTCTATCTTTAATATATACTAAAGTTGTTAACTAAAAAATATATGGATATAAAGCAATTAATTTTAAAAAAAATACATAAGACCGGCCAAGTTACCTCTTCGGAGTTAACCAAAATTACCGGTTTTTCGCGCGTGTACATAAACCGGTTTTTAAAACAGCTTGTTAACGAACGCCAAATTATGCTGGTGGGCAAGGCTAATTTGGCAAAATATGTTTCTCTAAACGGCAAGGAAGCTAAACCGGAAAAGGTCTCAAAAATTCTTAAAAACAAGAATTTGCAGGAAGATTTGGCTCTAAACGACATTAAAAATGATTCTTCAATTTTTAAAGGCTTGTCAAAAAACATTGAGTCAATTTTAGGGTATGCTTTTACGGAAATGCTTAATAACGCTATAGAGCATTCCGGATCAAAAACACTGGAAATAAAAATGGGAAGGAGTATTAAATCGGTAGATTTTACTATTCGCGATTTTGGAGTGGGTGTTTTTAAAAATGTTGAAAAAAAATTCCGGCTAAAAACTGAAGTCGAAGGCATAAACCATTTGCTGAAAGGAAAACAAACCACATCCCCTGCCGCCCATAGCGGTGAAGGCATATTTTTTACCTCCAAAGCAGCCGATATTTTTACCCTGGAAAGTTTTGGAAAAAAATTGGTAATTGATAACTTAGCAAAAAATATCTTTATTAAAAATATTAAGCCTATAAGAGGTACTCGAGTCGCTTTTCAAATAAACCTTAAATCCAAAAGCAATTTAAGTGAAATTTTTAAGGAATACGCCGGAAAAAATTTCATTTTCAGCAAAACCAAAGTTTTGGTAAAACTTGGGGCAATTGACAATATTTTTCTCTCACGCTCACAGGCCAGAAGAATAATTTTTGGCCTGGACAAATTTAAGGAAATAATTTTAGACTTTAACGGCGTAAGCAGCGTAGGCCAGTCTTTTGCCGACGAAATATTCCGGGTATGGCAAACCGCCCACCCGCACATTGTCATAAAACACCAAAACGCCAATGATAATTCATTGTTAATGATTAAACGGGCCAAATCTTAGTAAATACGCATGAGAAATGAAAGAGTCTTGTCTTATTGGCACCAAAATTGCAACAAAGGTGTTTAAGGACGGCGATATGGTTGAGGTGGATGCAAATAACGGGGCGGTTATAAAAATATGATATAAAAAATAAAGCCCCGGCGACTCTTACGTGTAAACACGCAATAGTAACCGGGATTTTTGTTTGAACGTCTTGCCGTGAAGGTTAGACCGTGTGGAATTGAGCCTCACCGAGCGAGGTGACCTCGTCGATACTGGTGATAAAGGCGTCAATGACGGTCACGTTGTAGACCGCCGCGCCTTTGCTAACCGACTCTTCCATGCCGAGCATAATCATGCTCGGACGACCAGCACAGACAACGCTGTTGTCCGGCAGACTTCCGATTAAAGTCTGCATCGCAACTGCTCCGTCAATGAGCGTGGTGTAGCAAGCGTATGGTACCGCGGTGCCATCGGGCAGAATAACCACATCAACCGGCCCCTTGCCGGAGGAAGCTTCGCCCGAGTCCGGGCCTCCAACTGCACTGGTGTAGCGCGTTGGCTCCAGGTTGAGGGCCTTGGCCACATCCAGGTGGCGCTTGCCGGTTCCGCACACGACATCCGTAACTATTGCCGGGAGAAGGCTCCGCAAGTTCGAAACCTGCGCAAAACCCTCTTCGGTCATTCCCGGATTTGCACCCGAGAATTTCTTACCGTGAGTCACAACGAAGACGTTCTTCATTGCTTTGCACCCTCCTTAGGTACTGTTCTTGCTAAAAATAGCTGAACATCACATAATACCATAAAAGTACCACCTTGTCAATATATCGCATAAATCAGTCATTTACGTTATAATAAAGGCGTATTCCTATTGTTCTATAAAAAGATTTAACTTGGGTTATGACACCAAAAAAAATCAAAGAAAAAATGCTCAGTTACAACTGGACACTGTGGCTAAAACGGCCATTCTATGCATTTTTGATGTCCACTTTTAAAGGCGGAAATTCAAAAAAAGCATTTGCGGAAATTGGATTGAAAAATT
>CAIWKW010000052.1 GCA_903913365.1 Candidatus Doudnabacteria bacterium
AATATAGCCATAATTTTTTCGGCCATAATTTTTCACCGCCATATTGTTTTTTTGGCCAGCGTCCAACTGCTGTTTGGCTTGCTCGACTTGGCCCTTTACCGTTATTTTATAAAAAAACATTTGCCCAATCCCCAAATTTTTAAGGCAATTTTTCATTTCGATCTCGGCCTGATAAAAGATTTTATCAAACAAGGCTGGCCGTTTGCTCTTCTGGTCGGTTTTAGCGCCATTTATAATCGGATTGATGTGGTGTTAATTTCCCTTATTAAAGGCTATACGCAAACCGGTTATTACACCGCGGCTTATAAAATTTTTGATTTGCTAGGGTTTTTCCCCTCAGTGGTTTCGTATACGCTGTTTCCTTTTTTTGCCGGACTAATGGCCAAAAAAGCCGTAGCCGAAGTGCGCCTGAATTTGGAAAAATATCTTCGATTAATGATTGCCGGAGCCTTGCCCATGGCCGTGGGAGGGTCTTTGCTTTCCGCCAGGCTGATTAATTTGGTCGCAGGACCGGGCTATGCGCCAGCGGCTTCCGTGCTGGCCATACTAATTTGGGCGCCGGCCATTTTGTTTATTTATATTCCGGTAAATTCCCTGGTAATTTCCCAGCTGACTCTAAAAGCGGTTATGATTACGGGAGCCAACGTAATTATTAATACAGCCGGCAACCTTATACTAATTCCGCGCTTTGGCATTGTTGCTTCGGCCGTTATGACGGTTGTTTCCGAAAGCCTGCAGGGAATATTCTATTTTTATTTTGTCAAAAAAAATATTACTCAATTTAAACTCGGCCGCCTGTTTTTGGAACCGGCGATTGCGGCAATCGCTATGGGCGCCGTACTTTGGCCAATTAAAAATCTTCAGTTGTTTATAACCGTACCCGTAGGCTGCGTTGTTTATTTTGCAATTTTAATTTTAACCGGATTTTTAAAAAAAGAAGACATCGTGACTTTTAAATTGTTGTTTAAAAAGAGCTAACTCAAATTATTTTGGTTCGTGTGAGCAAAGGTGCTCTTTGCTCACCTTGCCTTTACTTTGAGCAAAGAGCACCTTTGCTCAACAATTCATAAAAAATTTTTAACATGAACAAAATAACAAATCCAACCAGAATTATGGTTTTCGGTACCTTTGAGGTTTTGCACAAAGGGCACTTAAACTTTTTTAAGCAAGCCAGGGCTTTGGCAAAAAATCCTTTTTTGATTGTTTCGGTGGCGCGCGACGTTAATGTAAAAAAAATTAAGGGCCGTTTGCCGCAAAACAGAGAAAAAATCAGATTTAGTGCGGTTAAGGCTTGCCCTTTGGTAAACAAAGCCGTTTTGGGAGGGGTTAACAGTTATCTGCCCCATATTTTAAAGGAAAAACCGCAAATTATCGCTTTGGGCTACGATCAAACCGCTTATGTGGGCAGTTTAAAAAGCAACTTAAAAGAAAAAGGCTTAATTGTAAAAATTTTCAGGCTAAAACCATATAAAAAAACTGTGTATAAGTCTTCCCTTATAATTAAAGGCTTAAATTTAAAAAATGTGTTATAATTAAGCCGTAAAATAATTAAAGCTAATTTTATGATGGACGCGATTAAGACGTTCTTAGCCGACTCAAATAATCAAAAGTTTTTATTCGGAATTTTAATTTTAATAGATCGG
>CAIWKW010000053.1 GCA_903913365.1 Candidatus Doudnabacteria bacterium
GATCCGCCTTTGGCGGACTTATATCTATAATCCGCAATCTTTTTCGCTATTTGCCTGCTAAACTTTTCTTCCCCCAGTTCGCTGAAAATCTTTTCCAGTCTTTTTTCGTCATAATTGTTTAAAATAAATTTGGCTGTTTCCGGCTGCTGCAGATTAAATCTCATGTCCAAGGGCTGGTCCGTTTGAAAGCTTATCCCCCTGTGCTCAAGTTCGTAAGTGGAAAGCCCCAAATCCGCAACAATTCCATCGGGCGCGGGAAACTGGTGATGTTCAATAATTTTATCTATCTTGGCAAAGTTCCCCTGAGCAAGGATAACCCGAGACTTGTCACTTGTCACTTGTAACTTGTAACTTTCTATAGCATCGGCATCCAAATCCACGGACAACAATTTTCCACTATCTCCAATCCTTTCCGAAATCGCTCTCGTGTAACCGCCGCCGCCCAAAGTTGCATCTACGAAATTTTGACCAGGACGTACGCCCAAAAAGGAGATAGCTTCATTAAGTAAAACAGGAATGTGTTCATAAGAATTATTGACCATGATTTAAAAGATTGACCGTGATTGACAAGATTGCCATTACATTCTTGCTCAATCTTATTTTATACTCCCAGACTGCCCAATTGCTCCGCAATCTGGTTGCTGGCCGCTTCGGTTTGGGCTTTGTAAGCGACCCACAATTCTTCGCTCCAAATTTCTATGCGGTTGTACAATCCCGCAACAATGGCTTTTTTGTTAATTTTGGCAAATTCTTTCAAATATCCGGGCAAAATAATTCTGCCCTGTTTGTCTATGTCACAATCCATGGCTCCGGCCAGCATCAGTCTGGAAAAGGCTCGAGTATTGGCAGTAGAAATTGGGAGACTAGCCAACTTGGCAGCCAACTTCTTCCACTCTTCCAGACTATATAAAAATAAAGAGCTGTCTAAACCTCTGGTAACCACTATTTTTGATTTCAAATCCGCTCGAAATTTAACAGGAATGGAAATTCTTCCCTTTTCGTCAATTGTCGCCTGATATTCGCCAATGAACATATTTATAAGGAAATTTAGATTAAAATTCACTACAAAAAACTGCGGAACTGGTTGCTTTGGGAACTAAATTAAGTTTCTGTAGTGTTTCTTCCATTTTTCTGCAGATAAGTTATACACAGAAAATACCACTTATCCCCACTTTCAACCACTTTTTACCATTGCTCATACATTGTACACCACAAAAACCCATAAGTCAAAGCTCAGTAAAACATGGCAAATCAACAAAAAACCGCTTTTGTTAGCGGTATTCTTAAAACTATTAAACAATTATGAAACATGTATCCACAACTCTTACCTAAAAAAGTCTGCTGGAGCAAAACCAAGAAAATATTTGACCATAATTTTAACTTAATAGCAAAGCGTCCAAAGTATTTTTTTGAAAACCTATAATAATTTGCCCGTTTATGTCAATTACCGGCACACTAAACTGCCCGCTTTTAACAATCATCTCTTTTTGGGCAGCCGGATCCTTATCCACATCCACTTCTTTATAAGCTATTTTATTGGCTTTAAAATATTCTTTGGCAAGTTCACAAAAACCGCAGGTTGGCAGAGAATAAATGATAATTTTATTGACCATAATTGACCAGAATTGACATAATTGAGCAAAATTTGGGCCCAATAATTTTGTCAATTTTACTTAATTTTTAAATTTTGTTCAATTATTTTATAAGCTGCTATGCCAAAGGCCACGGAAACATTCAGGCTTTCTTTTTTGCCATACATGGGAATCTCAATTGTACTGTTGCATAATTTCAAAATAGGTTTCGGTATCCCCCTAACCTCTTCCCCCAAAACCAAAGCCAGAGGGAATTTTGGCTTAAATTTGGAGAGAATTATTGCCTTAACGTTATTTTCCAGAGCCACAATACTTACTTTGTTTTGTCTCAGGCTTTTAATCAGCTTGGCTGCGGATTTTTTATATTCCCAAGGCACCCAATTTTCCGCGCCTAATGCGCTTTTGGCAATCCGTTTCTGCTGAATCGGGTTTTGCGGGGCTCCCGTATAGCCGGTTAAGTAAATTTTGGTTACCCCAAAAGCGTCGGCGGTGCGGAAAATTGAACCGACGTTATAAAGCGAGCGAATGTTATGGGCTATAACAAAAAATTCCCGCTGGGGATTTGATTTTGGCTTTTTCATCGGGAAATCATGTACTGTAGTTTGCCCATTTATGGGCCTTTCGAAGCCGATAAATCGGCAGACTACTAATAATGCTTTTAAGCTAATAAATCTAAATTAAATTCGGTGTTCTTCTCTCTTTTCATTTCTCCGTCCAGCTTTATCAAAAAAACCTCGCATGTCGAAGAAACCGTTAGTTTGGAAACGTGCCCTGCCAAAACTGAAAAATCATTCCTGCTAAACACGCCGTAAGCCTCAACTGCGGGCTTATTGTCTTTTTTCGCCCCGTTGCCGGAAAAAGAAATTATTTCCATTTCGTCAAAAAAAGGTTTTATCCTATAGTCTTTAAGGTGGCTGTTGTAATGCCCCAGCTCAACCATAGAGCAAGCTCCAACGCCGTTAAAAGTACAGGCATTTATATTTTTGTCCATCATAAAACCGGCCAAGCCCGCTACAGCATCTTCGCCTTTGTCAAAACGCAAAAAATATCTTCGACTGTCTTTCAGAATAATCTTCATAAAAAAGTCAGGAAATTATTCTAATTAACCTAAATATGGCCAAATTGTCTAATGCCTAAATTACTAAAAATATAATTTTTCAAAAAAACTGCAAAATTTATAGAAATTATAAAAGAATCACCCATTAGACGTTAGTTTTTAGTCATTATTTAGAATAATTAGGGCAATTAGGTTAATTAGAACAATTCTCTTATTACGTTTGTATTCTACTACCCAAGCTTTACCGTGCGATTTAAAACGTCTTTAACTTTTTGAATAATATCGTCCACCGATTGGTCAGATTTAAGCAAATAATCCACGGCCCCGGCTTCAATAATTTTACTAATGGTTTCCACGTCCCCAATGTTGGTGGAAACAACCACGGGCACATGGGCAGTTGACGGATCGGCTTTAAGCTCCCAAAGTACAGAAATACCATCAAGTTTCGGCATCATAATGTCTAGCAAAACCAAATCGGGAATCAGCTCCTTGGCTTTGGCCACCGCTTCTTCACCGTCATAAGCTGGTGTGGCATCAAAGCCTTCGGTAGTAAGGGCATCGCAAAGCGAGTTGGAAATAAGCTTATCGTCCTCGGCAACTAAAATTTTTGTCATATGCTTAAACTCTTTCTTTGGCAGAACTTACGGAATGCCGCAGTACTGCCGTGCTAATAAATTGTTGGCTGATTTTTCAGCATTGGCTGAAAAGTATTAACCTAATTTTAACATTATTTACAACAAAATTCTACTTAATCGGCAAAGAAAAATAGAAAGTCGAACCAAGGTTTTCCCCGGCGCTTTCCGCCCAAATTCTTCCGCCATGAGCCTCCACAATGCCCTTGGTAACCACAAGGCCAAGTCCGGTCCCCTTTCGGGCATGCTCACTGCCCCTAAGCTGCTTAAACTTGGAAAAAAGCTGTCCCAAATCTTCCCTGGAAACTCCAATACCGGTATCTTTAATGCTGACTATAGCCAGCTTTTCTTTTTCATCAACAGATAAGTTAATGTCCAGCTGCCCGCTGTCCGTATACTTTATGGAATTACTAAGCAGGTTTCCCATTACCTGACCAACCCTTACCCGGTCAAACTTCATTTTAAATTTCGGCGGGCCAATGACATTTATGGCCAAATGTTTGGTTTCGGCCTGCGGCCTAAAAGCCTTGGCCTGCTCGTTAATCAGTTCAACCAAATCATATTCCTGAGCGTTTAAATCAAACTTCCCGGCCTCAATTTTTGCCACATCGAGCAAATCATTCACCAACTCCAGCATATTGTTGGAAGCGGTTTCTATGGTAATTACAGTATCTTTTATTTTAGCCGGATCCGTGCCGGCTGCAGCGGATAAATTTTTTAACAAACTTTCGGAAGACCACCTGACCGCGGTAAGCGGAGCCCTTAGCTCGTGCACCATCATGGCGGTAAACTCCTGGCGGGTTTTATCCAAAGTTTTTTCCGTGGTAATGTCGTGAAAAACCACGCTTGTGGCAATAATCTGATTTTCATCGTCTTTAACCGGAGAAATTGTCAGCTCCAAAGCTTTGTCTTTTAAAATAACTTCCGGCAAAGTAATCGATTTATTTTGAGCCAGGCTTTGTTCAATTTTTGTTCTTAAATCCACCTTACCCGCCAGCCCGTCCACAATATCAAACATGGTTAGAATTTTATCTTCCGGAATATCCAAAATCTTTTTTATTACCGGGTTATAAACCCCCAATTGATTGTTTAAATCCACGGTAATAACACCATCGGTTAAAGAATAAATAACCGCTTCCAGCTTGCCCTTTTCACTTTTAAGCACAGATTGAAGCTTGGAAACGGTTGTTGCCGCCTGGTTAGTGATGGTATAAAGCACCGAAGCCTGCTCGTCGCCGTAGCGGCCTATTTCTTTGGATGCCACATTAATAAGGCCAACCAGCTTGCCGGAAATTACCACAGGCAAATTAAAATAAGACCGCACCCTAACTTTTGCGGCATCATCCAAAATATTTCCGGTAATACTTTCGTCTATGCCCGAGGTCTGGATTTTGGTATTTAAAATTGCCTCGTAGGAAAGCAGCATTTTTTGCTTTACCTCGTCTATAAATTCATGGTTAACCGTATTCTCCACTTGGCATTTAAAAACCACCTTGCCGCCCTCTTCCAAAACCATGTAAGCTACCGTGTCGTACTGAAGCAGACTGCCGAGCGAGCTGGTAATAATATCAACAATTTTATTGGTGTTTAAAGAATAGCCTATGCGTTCGCTAATTTCCTTTAAAACTTGCGCTTGATAAACTTTTTGCTGAAGCTCCAAAGATTGGTTTGCCTCCTGCTTTAAGTACTTACGCTCCCTCATGGAGGAATAAATGTAAGCACTGACAACCACCGCCAGCATCAAAAAATCTATATATAATAAAATGTTAACAATCATGTTTTGGTTTTTATCTTCAGAAACGCTTTTCCCAGCCGATAATTTACGCTGCGCCAAACGTCAAAGCGAATTTTTAAATATGCAATTAAATTTATATTCCCTTTACCGTGGGATATTTTTCCAAGAGCGAGTTTAAAGTCATTTGGGCAATTTGCCCGGAAAGCGCCATATATTCGTTGGCCACACCTCTTAGAACCATCTGGGGGTCGCCTTCCATGTCGAGCACAGTACCGTCGTCGGTAACCTTAAGCCCTTGCACCTTTTTTGCTTTATCCAAAGCAATGTTTGGACCCAAAACCACCATTTGCTTTTGGATTAAATCGGTAAGCATTTTTTTTAACTCATCGCTATTTGACATAATCTTTATTTTCTCCGGTTTATATTTATTTTTAAAAAACTTAAATCTGATTGCGCACCTTTAACCAGCCGTATATTTTTAATATTTGATGCTTATATTATACCACAGTTTTATCCACATGGGGATACGGCAAAATATTTCTAGCGCCAATTGTCCTGTTGCCTATAGCTCCTTTACCCTGCCAAAACCCACGCTGTCTCGAAAGACTTTGCCTGTGGCAAGAATTGGGGTCCGGCAAACCGTAAAATCTCCGTACTTTTCGTTAATCTTATCCAGCGCGTCGGCCACGCGCTTTTTTGACTCCTCATCCCCAAACAGGCTCAATTGCCGGACATAAGGGGTAAGGCCGGCTATGGTAACGCCAATAAGCTTAAACCCTCCCGGGGGCAAAACCAGCTTTTCAAAAATTTTCATGCACTGCAAAAAAATTTCCCGCCCGTCATAAATATAAAAGTCCAGGCGCCGGCTTTGACCAGCGCTCTCATAATTTTTGTCGTTTACATAAAAATTAACAATATTACCCATAAGCTCATTGTGCCTTAGCCTCTTACCCACCATTTCACACAATTTATACAATACCGGCGCGAAAAATTTTTCTTCGCGAAACTCTTTCGGCAAAGTGTACATATGGCCAATGGATTTAATGCCATCCTGCGCCTCAACCGAGGGTTTAAAGCTGCCGGAGAGCTGGCCCATATTGTAAAGATGGTAGCCGGGAATGCCGAACATGGCAACAAGCCGGCTTTTGGGATAATTTCTCAAATCGCTTAAAGTTTTTATGCCCAGCGCGTTTAACCGTATTTGCATGCGCCTGCCAATCCCCGGCACGTCGGTGAGTTTTAGCTTTTGATAAAGATCTTCTTTGCTAAACACCTGGCAAGCCATTCCCTGCCCCAAACTTTCCACTTTTAACTTTCCACTTGTCACTACTACTAAGCCATTTGGCTTGACTATATCCGAAGCAATTTTGGCCAACAGTTTATTTTCCGCTATGCCAATGCTGCAGGTTAAATAATCCCCCACTTCGGTTTTCATTCGCCGTTTTATTTCCAGAGCTATGGAAACCGCTTCCTCAAACGGATTAACATAACCGGCTATTGGCAATTCGGATTTTAAACTTTGGATTTGATTTGAAATTTGAAATTTGAAATTTGGATTTATAACATTGCACGCCTTGGTCAAATCCAAAACCACTTCGTCTATGCTGGCCACTTCCACCTTGTCGGTATAATCCGAAACCAATTTTGTAAATTTGCGGTTGTAATTGCGGTAAGCTTCCGCCCGCGTATGGGTTAATATAATTTTTGGATAAATTTTTTTAGCTTCCCAAACCGGGGTGCCGGTTTTAATTCCCCATTTTTTTGCTTCAATGCTGGCCGCAATAATAATTCCGCCCAAATGTTCGCACACGCCCAAAGGCTGCCCGCGCCAGGCAGGATTATCCTGCTGTTCGGCCGTGGCAAAATAACTGTTCATATCTAAATGTAGAATTATTGGGGACATACATTTCACATCTTTCGTGCGTACTTGCTACTTTCAACTTGTCACTTTTTACTTGTCGCTCTGACTGTACATTCGTTCACCTTAATAATACCCCAATAAAAAATGCGGCGCAAGTACGAAGACTTGCGCCGAAAGACAAAAAACAGCGGCCTTTAAAGCAAAGGCTGGAAAGCCGGATCGAGGAACGAAACCGGGTCAACAACCTGAACATTTAAGGGCACATTGACGCCCAAGAGCTGGCGGTTGTGATCAGGCCTGACCACCAAAATAATCCCGCTATGTTCAGGTATGGAGTCCTTCAATTCCTGTGTTTTTCCAGGACCGATCTCCAAGACCACCTTATAGCCTCTCTCCTCTACGGCTGCCCTAAGGCGATCATTAACCCGATCACTAGAAACATAGCCAAAAAAACCAACCTCTACCTGAGCTGTCTGCATTATCCCTTCTCCTTTTTTAACTGCAAAATTCATCCGGCACAAATTGAATTTGCACCGGAATTTATTCAGCCGTTACTTGATGATGGTTTTCAGCAAAGCAAACTTTTCCCGGTTAAAAGTATCAAAACCCAAATTGGCAAAAAAATCTTTACTGCCGGTAATTGTCAAAACTTCCTCAATATCCAGATTTTTAGCTTCCGCAAGACAGCGTTTGACCAATGCCGTACCAATACCCTTTTTTTGAAACTCTGGATAAACCGCCAAGCTGCGAATTTCAGCAAGCCTTTTGGAATAAACTTCCAAAGCGCAGCATCCAACGATGCGCTCTGATACAACTGCAACAAAAAACTCCCGCACCTTAGGAAGGGATGATTGTTTTAATTTATCCGGATAAAGAGCTATCAGCTTTTTTATCTCGGCAAAATCTTTAGCTGTGGCTTTTTTAATTTTCATAAATTAAGTACGGACTGAGCAAAGGTGCTCTTTGCTCAGATAGGGAAACAAAGTGAGCAAAGAGCACCTTTGCTCACTTTGCTCAAAATAAAAAACCCGCCATTAAAAATCTTCTTCAAGATTTTCAAGGACGGATCTTATAAAGTGCCCGCGGTACCACCTTGTTTTCCCGGCTATTTTGCCGGAACTCTTTTTACCTCTTTATACGGCGAGACTGACCGTGTAATATTTGTTACCAGC
>CAIWKW010000054.1 GCA_903913365.1 Candidatus Doudnabacteria bacterium
CCCTACTCCGCTGCCAATAACAAAAACCATTTCCTTGCCCAAACCGCCGGCGCGCTCAATAAAATTGGCAAAATCAATTGAATTCCTTTGTGTGCCTTTTTCTTCAAGCAATATAACCAGTCCGTCTTTGGGCAGCTGTTTTATAATACTTTCAGCTTCTTTTTCTTTTACCCGAGTTACATCATCGTGATTCCGGTAGGGGACCTCCGGCAATTCCACTATCTTAATTTTTGCGTAAATATTCAGGCGTTTTAAATATTCTCTTTCCAATTCCAAAAAAGCTTTCTCTTTAAATTTTCCCAAGGTAATTATTTTAATCTTGAACATAAATTTCGTACACAAAAATAAATATATAGATACCTTTACTACTATACCATAATCCGCTAAAATTACGCAGTGGCTGTAATTTTATCGTTATAATTTATAGTTATTGTTACCATGGGCCTGTAGTAAAGTGGTATTACGCGGCATTCGCATTGCCGAGGCGGGGGTTCGATTCCCCCCAGGTCCACCATGAACCATTCACTTCGTTCAGGTTCATGGCACGCCAGTGCCGTGAACATAAGTAAAGTGAATGGTTCATGCCCTGTACCGGAAGGCCTTTAGGCCGACTGGTACAGGGCCGTAAATCAAAATATCTAAATAAAACAAAAATGGCAATCAAATTCCATTACGTTTATATCCTCCGCAGCCTTAAAGACAGGCTGTTTTATATTGGTTATTCCGATGATTTACGACAACAAGTTATCGATCATAATAAAGGCAAAAAAATACCTCAACCAAAAATCGCAGGCCATTGGAATTGATTTTCTACGAGACATATCCATCTAAAATTGATGCCTTGCGGAGGGAAGCTTATTTTAAAACTACAAAAGGTAAAGTTACATTAAGACAGATGATTAGGGAATACCTGTCATAAACAGCATTAAAAAACTGCTCACTAAATCGGTCGTAAACTTTTTTCTGCCTTTGCTTTAATTCTCGGATTAAGTCGGGCATAGCCTAAATTATATCAAGTTAAGCCGATTTTTTCCAGACATGATATAATATTTATGCTTTATTTTTGTAACCTTATTACTATGTCAGAAACACCCACGCCAGAAGAATTTAGTCGGCTGATAGAAAGTAAAGAAACTCAGGAATTAAACCCTGAGGCTTTCGGTTTGGTTATGACTAAAGTGCAAGATATAAATACGGAAGGCATAGGCTTCTCTCGAATTGGTTGTATTGAAAATTCGTTAGATCGTGTATTAGAAAAAGGGTTATTGGGTTCGCCAGGACCGGAAGCAGATATTTCTAAATGGGCTAAGCAAGCAAAAGAAGAAAAGGATAAGCTCGTGTTTTTTAATATAACCGGTAGGTATACGACCCCAAGTCGAGAGGAATATAAAAGGGCAGGAGCTGAAGACCAATATGATGAACTGTGGGGGGCATTTCCCGCCTCAATAAAAAATGTAGGAATGGTGGCCAATGGTATACACGTGTTATTTGATTTAAAAAGTTTTCGTGAAGACTCACGGGGAGTATGGGAGGGTAATAAAAAAATGAGGCAAAGACTTCCTCATCATTTTTATGCTATTCACGGAGGTGGCGGAGGAGAAAGTCAAAACTCACAAGGTCAAACATTAGCAGACCCAAGATTTGGATTTGCATTAAAACAAAGAATTGCCCCAAGATTTTTTACGGGTATAGTATTAAATCTTGAGCACGTTACAAGGCGAGTTCACAATATACCAAGACAAGGCGATTACTCATTAGATTACAAAAATTACTCAAACGAAGAAAACCTTATTAAGGCAAAAGAAATCGCAGAATTGATGATGAAGTTACATCCCGACAAGCCAGATTTATTTCTGCCAGTATATGACGTTAGTGGGAATTTACTTTGGCCAAAAGAAATGGGTTATGAGCAAGTTAAAGAATTTATAGCTCAGCGCGATAAAACGAAAGAAGAAGGTTGATAGGTCATATTCTTAACTATTTCCGTCCGAGCAACGCACCATAAGGTCGGCCATAAAGTTATTTAAATGTTTTATTTTTACATCCTAAAATGCAAAGACGGCACACTGTACTCGGGGAGTGCCAAAGATTTACTGGCCAGGGAAGCGGTGCATAATTCCGGCAAAGGTTCCAAGTATGTTATTGCCCATGGAGGCGGAAAAATAATTTATCACGAAAATTTTAGAAAATGGGGAAAAGCTTTAAGCAGAGAAGCGGCTGTAAAAAAATGGCCGCGCCAAAAAAAACTAGAATTAGTCAAACAATACAAATCAAGTAAAACAATTAAAGCCTCCTAAAGGGCTTTTTTGTATACTGTAACATTTTGGCCCGGTAATGTATTATCCTTATGTAATATCTAGATACTATGGACCAAAAACAAGAACAATTGCTGGTAAAAAGGGCAAAAGCCGGCGACGGAGAAGCTCTGGCTGTACTATACGACGACATAACCCCAAAATTATTTGGCTATTTAATCAACTCTTTAAAAAACAAAACCGTTGCTGAAGACCTATTACAAAATACCTGGCTTAAGGCAATTTCGGCTTTGCCTAAATATCAACCTCGGGGCGTAAAAATTCAAGCCTGGCTGTTTGCCATAGCGCGCAACGAATGTAGGCAATACTGGCGCAAAGGCCAAAAAGAAACCAATGAAGACATATCGGAACTAAATATTGCCGGATCGACCGACAATCATAGCCAAAATAATATTTTGATCGAACAAATTTTACAAAAACTCTCACAAGACGACCAAGAACTTCTGCG
>CAIWKW010000055.1 GCA_903913365.1 Candidatus Doudnabacteria bacterium
CGTTGGTTATTGCCATTTTCATTATTCTGCTAGTCAGATTTCCGATTCCATTTGCAAGTCCGGCATTATAGCTTTCCAAAAACTTTTCCCAGGTATAATCGCCGTCTTCAAAAGTGGAAATTTCTCGCAAAAGATAATATCTAAGCGCGTCTGTTGCTTGTTCTTTTGTCAGACCAAGAGACTCTAGTTTTTCTAGTATTTGATAAGGGTCGGCCACATTGCCCAAAGATTTGGACATTTTTTGTCCGCCACTGTTAATGAAGCCATGAATAATAATTTGCTTAGAGGTAGGAAGCCCGGCCGACATTAGCATTGCCTGCCACATGGCGGACTGCTGACGAAGGTTATCTTTACCCGCAATTTGCAACCCAGGCCAAAACTGCTCAAACTTATTAGCTGATTCGCTTACATGCTTATTTGCTAACTCCGGCCAACCAAGCGTAGACACATAGTTTATAAGCGCATCAAACCACACGTACATAACATGGTTTTCATCGCCCGGGACTGCTACACCCCACGGCATTTTGGATTTAAGGCGTGAAATGGAAAAATCCTGCAGGCCAGATTTTACAAACTGCTTAATTTCGTTAAACCGAAAATCCGGCACAACAAAATTAGGATTCTTTTCGTATAAATCCAACAGGGCTTTTTCGTAATTAGAAAATCTAAAAAAATAATTTTCTTCGTCAATCAGCTCAATTTCCAAGTGAGGATGTATTAAACAATGGCCATTTTCGTCCAAATCACTTTCTGTTTTTTCCAGTTCACAACCAACACAATATTTAACTTTGTAGATTTTTTTATAAATGTCGCCTTTTTCATCGCACAATTTCCAGAATTCCCGGCAGGCGGCAATGTGATGGCTGTCCGTAGTCCGGACAAAATGCAAATAGGGGGCAGGCAATATGCCCAAAGCAGGCATAAGCTGTTTAAACTTTTCGGCATATTCGTCAACATATGCCTGAACCTCTTTCCCTTCTTCTTTGGCTTTTCTGTAAATTTTTAAGCCGTGTTCGTCCGTTCCAGTGTTAAAAAAAATATCCTGGCCTAAAACTTCCTTATGATATCTGGCAATAACGTCCGCTTGCACCATTTCCAAAGCAAACCCCAAATGAGGGTCGGAATTAACATAAGGCAATGTCGTGGTTATATAAAATTTATCGGTTGACATAATGTAATTAACAATTATAAATTCGGCCAAAGGCCGGAATGATTACAAAAAAAGGCTCTTAAAGCCCTTATATTATAGCGTTTTATGAACAAAAAGAAAAGCCGGCGCGTTACTTGCGCCGGCGGAGATTAATGTAACGCAGAATGTCTACGGGCATTCGATCAATGTAAGGATATCCATAAATGCCCAGAATGTTATAAGGTGGAATTATCATAAGCGATTGGCTAAGCCAATGGTTTTTACCCACCTTTGCGAACTCCCAATAAATCCTCATTATGCTCAAGCCTCCTTGGCTTTCTGTGCCATTATACAACAAAACCCGGCCTAAATGAAGCCGGGTTTAAATCTAGAATTATTTTCATTTTACGGCATTTTGGCCGAAGGCCAAAATTCGTTTATCACTACAGTTACCGCCGTAGACAAAGGAACTGCAATTAATAAACCCACAATGCCGGCCAACTTTACGCCAATTAACAAGGCAACCAAAACCAAAAGCGGCGAAGTACCAATTGCTTTTTGCATAATTTTAGGCACCAGCACATAGCCTTCAATTTGGTGAATGATCAAATATAAAATAGCCACGGCAATAGCCAAAGGCGGATGCTGAATGAATGCAAAGAACATTGCGGGCACGGAGGACACAATTGGCCCAATGTAGGGCATAACTTCCAAAAGACCGGCCACAAGAGCCAAAAACAGCGCGTACTGAACTTTTAAAGCGCTAAGGCCAATGAATACCAAAATAAAAATGCTAACGCTGGCCGCCACCTGGCCGAGTACCCACATACCCATTTTCTTTTGGATTTTTTCCAAAAGCGAAATAGTAAACTCCTGATGCTTTTCCGGCAAGAAAGAAGAAATAAAAGCCTTCATCCCCTTTTCCTCGGCCACCAGGTAAAAAGAAATAACCAAAACTGTGACAAAAGAAATAACTCCGTTAAAAATACCGAATGTGTTGTTTATAACGCTGCTTCCCCCGCCAATACCGGAAAGAATTTGCTTCCAAAAACTAGCCAAATCAAACCCTCCGCCAATTCTGGCGTTTAAGTCGCTGCTATACTGTGGCAAGTTGGCTTGTAAAAACTTGTACTGTTCAATAACCGGGGGAATAATCAAATATATAACAAATGACGCAAGGCCAAGAACTATTAAATATACCAAAAGGACCGAAACCACCCGAGGAACTTTTTTGTCGCTTAAATAATCCACCAAAGGATCCATAGCCGATGCCAAAATAAGCGACAGCAGTAAAATTACCACAATGTCGCGAATGGTCCAGACAAAAAACACAGCTAAAAACGCGAAAACTACTTCTAAGATTACTTTGGTGGAAACTGACAAATCGTCGTACTTCATAAGGCTATTCTACCTCAATTAAAAGAAAAAATCCAGCCGCTTATGCGGATGGATTTTGTTGTTTCTGGGATAAAATTTTCTCAATTTCTTCTTTTTTAGC
>CAIWKW010000056.1 GCA_903913365.1 Candidatus Doudnabacteria bacterium
TAGTATCGGTAGATGTAAATGAAATTATAAATAAAAGTAATGATACAATATCCGGAATAGCCAAGGGAAAAGCGAGGATCATTAATTCGGGAAATATTTCGACTTCAATTTTCAAAAAAGGAGACATTTTGGTTTCCGTTAGCACCAGCCCAATTTATATGCCTTTAATGAAAATAGCAGGGGCAATCATCTCCGATGAAGGCGGCATCACCTCTCATGCAGCAATACTATCGCGAGAGCTAAAAAAGCCCTGCGTTATAGGAACCAAAATCGCCACCAAAGTCTTTAAAGACGGCGATATGGTGGTAGTGGATGCCAACAAAGGGATTGTTAGGAAAATATCCTAGAAAGCGCAAAATATGTTAATATTAAGGCATCCAAAGCATTTTGGGTGTTTTAAAATGTCGAAACTTCTTTGTCATTGCGAGCAATTTAAGGGCTTTGTCCTAAATTGCGCGGCAATCTAAACCCCGAAAGATTGCTTCGCGTTTTGCTTGGATTATACGCTCGCAATGACAAATGCCTAACTGATTATCTATAAAACTTGCAAAAATCACCAAAACAATGTTTAACTTTGTAACAAATGGACAAAACTTTCGTCTTTAGTATTAGCTCGCAAAATACATCGGAAAATCAGGATATTTTAGCCGGGCTTTTGGCAAAGGCCAAAAAAGGCGAAGAATCCGCTTTTGGCGAAATTTATAATCTTTTCTTTAAAAAAATATATCAATTTATTTATTTTCGCGTAAGCCATAAAGAGCTTGCCGAAGATTTGGCCGAAGAAGTCTTTTTAAAAGCCTTTACCAAACTTTCTTCCGTTAGCGACAATAAGGCTTTTGGCGGATGGCTGTACCAGATAGCCAGAAATAAAGTAATAGATTATTACCGCGAAAAAAAGCTGAACGTCTCGTTGGAAGAGGTGGAAAATACCCTGGAATACGAATCGAATGTGATAGACACCGTAAATTTGGATAACCAGCAAAAAACTTTACTTAAACTTATAAAAGAGCTTACGGTTGAACAGCAGATAGTAATTAAATTAAAATTTTTTGAAGACTTAACCACTCCGGAAATTGCCGAGATGCTGCACAAAAGCGAAGGCTCAATTAGAGTAATTCAGCACCGCGCCATTGCCAAGCTTCAAGAATTAATTAGCAAATTAAACGAGAACAGTTATAAATAATTAAAAACATCGAATATTCTAATTTTTGAATCCTGTAGGGGCGAGCTTTAGCCGCCCGCAAACGAAAGTAAAGATAGGGCGGCCAAGGCCAGCCCCTACACAAGCTGGAACGCAACACAATGGACAACTTGGAAAATACCTACAACCAAGCCCTAGAAATGATAAAAAACGGCCGCTCAAAAGAAGAGGTGCTTTTGCATTTTAGCAAGCAGCAAAAAGAGCTTGCTCCCCTTTTGAAATTAAGCTCCGCGCTTTTGTCCATGCCAAAAAACACTGCACCCGCTCCGGCCATGCAAAGAAAGTATGCGCTGGCACCGTCCAAATCTTTCTGGCTCAACTGGATTCACATTTCCAAATTTGCCTCTGTTAGCATGAGCGCCATTTTACTTATTAGCGCTTTTGCCGCAACCGGATATGCCGCCAAAAACAGCACCGCCGGCCAAACTTTATTCAGCGTAAAAAAGTTTGCGGAAAAAGTTGAACTTAATTTGGCCAATAACCAAAATGAAAAAGCCAACATCCAATTGGCCATTACCCAGCAGCGCCTTAGCGATGCCCAGGAAATTTTTAGCAACCCGTCCAGCAATGTAGAACAAAAAACCGCTGTCCTAAATGAATTAACCGATCAAACCAACAACGCTGTGGCTTTGGTGGACAAAGCCGCAAAAAACGACCCGTCGCAAAACCAAAGCAATCCTTTGGTAAATTCCTTACAGAACATTACCCAGCAGCAAAAAACCCTGCTTACTCAAATTAAGCCGGACTCACAAATTCAAAAAGCAGCCGATACCGCCCTCTTGGCCTTAAATGCAAACGCCAAACAGCTCTCCGAGATTAAACAATCCATGGTCATTGCCGGCAGCGAACAAACCCTGGCAAAAATAAAAGACAACCCCAATTCCGTAACTGTGCTGGGAATGATCACTCAAATATCGGGCTCGCAAATTACAGTGGAAAAAAATAATGTCTTTACAATTGGCAGCCAAACTTCCATTTTGGATGAACAGGGCAACGCAACAACCACCGCAGGGCTGAACTTGAGCAGCAAAGTTAACATAATTGGTGTTAAAAGCCAGACCGCCACAATTGCCCAGCAAATTACCATTATTCAACCAACCGCATCTACCAGCACGCAGCCTCAGGTAAAATCGGCCAGCACTCAAACGGCTTCAAACACACATGAAAATTCCAGCACGACAGCCGAACAAGCCGCTAAAAAATACTGGTCCGACCCAGCGCCATCATTAAGCGCCACAGCGCAATCAAACTCCGGTACTGCCTTTGGCACATTTATTTTGGAAGATCCAAACCCGCAGTTCGTAAAATAGCTAAATTTAAATTGTTTTCTTGAATGGGCGGAAGA
>CAIWKW010000057.1 GCA_903913365.1 Candidatus Doudnabacteria bacterium
CACCTGCACACTCTCTCCCCTTTCATCCGCCAGTTGCTTTAGGATTTCTTTTTCTCTTTTGGAAAGTTTTTGAGGAATAATTACCCGTACGGTTACCATTAACTCACCTCTTCGGCCAGGATCGTTTAAATGCGGTACGCCTTTGCCTTTTACTTTAAACACCGTACCGCTCTGTGTTCCGCTCGGAATTTTCAGCTCAATATCGCCGTCCAAAGTTTTTACAAAAATTTTGGCCCCTAAAGATGCCTGGGTAAAACTAACGGGAATTTCTTTTAGCAAATTAAAGCCGTCGCGCTGGAAATCTTTATTTGTGGAAACTTTTACCAATAGATATAAATCTCCGGGACTGCTGCCGCGATAACCGGCCTCGCCTTCCCCGGAAACGCGAATGCGCTGGCCGTTCTCTATACCGGCAGGGATTTTAACTGACAAAGTTTTTTCTTGGCGCAATACTCCACTGCCGCCGCAAGTTGAGCAGGCCTTTTCCGGCACTTTACCCATACCCTGGCAATTATCGCAAGCCATGGAAGAAGCTACGTTGCCGAAAATTGTCCGCCTTGTGGTGCGAATTTGCCCCTGCCCATGGCACTTGGGGCAAGTGGTAATTTTAGATCCGGGAGCCGCCCCGGAGCCCGAACAGGTTTTACAAACATCCTGCTTTTCCAACGTCAAAGTTTTTTCCACCCCGAATACCGATTCTTCAAAACTAATGGTAATGCCCATTTCCAAATCTATACCGCGGTTCCTGCGGCTGGAGTTTTGCTGCTGCCCGCCGCCAAAAATATCGCCAAAAATATCGCCCAAGTCCCCGAAGCCGCCGCCAAAATCGAAACCCACGTTTGGCCCGCCTTGGCTGGAAAAACCGCCTCCAAAGGGATTTCCTCCAAAGCCTTCACCGCTGCGCTGAGCCTGGTCAAAAGTCTGGCCGTATTGGTCATACTGTCCGCGTTTTTGCTGGTCGGAAAGAACCTGATAGGCTTCGTTTATTTCCTTAAACTTTTCCGCATTTCCGCTGTCTTTGTCGGGATGAAATTCATGGGCTTTTTTTCGAAAAGCTTTTTTTATTTCATCCGCCGAAGCGGACTTGCTTATGCCTAATGTATCGTAATAATTATTGGCCATAAATTAATTTACCCAATTGACATGATTTAATAGATTTTCATAAAGATCCGCCTTTGGCGGAAAATGATTGAACAAGATTAACGCACGCATTCTTGTCAATCTTGTTCAATCATGGACATTCTTGTCAATCTTTTTATTCTGTTCTAAACCCAATCTTGTGCTCCGGCGCTTCCGAGGCTTCAATTTTTCCGTACTGAGTTTCGTATTTTTTTAAATTATCGCTTATGGCCTCCGCCACTCTTTTTAAATGCCCCGGCGAAACAATAACTCTGGCCGTAACAATACCGGAAGGCGGAAATAAATTCATAAAATCCAAAACAAATTCTTCCCGCGTGTGCCCAACCTGAACCATATTGGCATAAGTGCCTTTAAGCACCTCGTCGCTTATTTTTACCTGCAACTGCTGTCCTTTGTTTTCTGGTTGTTCCATACAAATTTCTTTTAATTTCTCAATTTCCTAATTTCAATTTAATGGCATTAATCTGATCCTTCTCTTGCTGACAAAAATCTTGGGGCGTGGAATCGCCGTAGCTTTCAAGCGGTTTGCCCTCTATTCCGGCATGCAAATCCATAATACAGTTAATATCGCTATTATGAACCAACCCAATCTGGTGGCCGAATTCGTGAAGTAAACTGGATAAAAGATAATTATCCAAATATTGCCCATTGTCCCCTAAAAACGACCGGTGTGCGTTTAAAGATATGGCCAAACCGGATTCACCGTAAGTGGTGGATAGCTCGCCGCCGGACCTTGGAGTATAATCCAGGGTAAAAAATACCAGTAATTTACTCCCGCCGGGAGAAATTTGTATCTGGCTGCCCAAGGCAAAGGAATTTAGACCTGACAAATTAACAGTATCTTCGCTCATTTTGCCGGCATAAACAACCTTAGCCGGTCTGCCGGTATATTTGTTTACCAAAACGGCAAACTTATTCAGCACATCTTTGTTTATATTTTCAATCTCCGGCGCAAACCAGGCAATTGTTATCGGCCCTGTACCTGTAAGATATTCGGCCCGGGCATCGCCGGTATTATGCAGCCCGAGTATTGTTCTGGCAACCGGGTGTTTTCCCAGCTGGAAGCGAGCGGTTTGGTTAAATGGGCTGTCTGCACTGCCCATGGCTTCCACCTTTAAAAAGATGAACGCGCCCAAAAACAGAATTAAAATTATCAGGCAGATGGTTTTGAGAGACATGATGTCTATATGAGCAAAAATGACATAATTTTTGTCAATTACTTCACTTCCTTAAATTCGGCGTCAACCGGACCTCCGTTAGGCCCTGAGCCTGTCGAAGGGTTGTCTGCGCCGTCCGGCGGAGTTTGTCCGCTTTCGGGATTTGATGAAGACTGATCCGCTGACTGCTGACCAGCTGATTTACTGCCCTCATACATTGCCGCACCAACTTTTTGTATGGCTTCGGAGAGTTCGTCTATGCCTTTTTTAATGGCTTCTACGTCGTCTTTGTCTTTAATGTCTTTAAGCGCTTTTACTTTTTCTTCCACCGCGGTTTTGTCTTCGGTTTTGGCTTTGTCGCCCGCGTCCTTTAAAGTTTTTTCACTAACCGCAATTAAAGTGTCCGCCTGGTTTCTCATGTCCACGGTCTCTTTGCGCTTTTTGTCTTCTTCCGCATGCGTCTCCGCTTCCTTCTTCATGCGCTCAATTTCATCTTTATTTAAATTAGAGGTGCCCTGAATGGTAATTTTATTTTCTTTGCCCGTGGCTTTGTCTTTGGCGTGTACGCTCAAAATGCCGTTAACATCAATGTCAAAAGTCACTTCCACCTGGGGAATGCCGCGAGGTGACGGCGGAATGCCGTCCAAAATAAAATTACCCAAAGTTTTGTTGTCTTTGGCAAACTCGCGCTCGCCTTGCAGTACGTGAATTTCCACGGAAGTTTGATTGTCCGCTGCTGTAGAAAACACCTGGGACTTGGATGTCGGGATGGTTGTGTTGCGATCTATTAATGGAGTTCTTACACCGCCCAAGGTTTCCAGTCCCAAAGTCAGCGGGGTAACATCGAGTAGTAAAATTTCCTTACCCGCGGGACTGCGGCCCTCGTCTTTGGCCGCAATAATATCGGCTTGAATGGCAGCTCCCTTGGCCACGGCTTCCATCGGGTCTATTCCGCCTTCCACCTGCTTGCCAATGTATTCTTCCACAAACTTTTTTACGAGCGGCATGCGGGTTGGTCCGCCGATTAAAATAATTTTGTCTATTTGCTGGGGGGTCAATTTGGCGTCCGCAATTGCCTGCTGTACCGGTTTTCTCATGCGCTCCACAAGCGGCTTAATTAAATCTTCCATTTTGGCGCGGGTAATTTTCAACTGAAAATGTTTTGGCCCGTTGGCATCCGCAGTAATAAAAGGAAGATTAATGTCGGTTTCCAGTGTAGTGGAAAGTTCAATTTTGGCTTTTTCCGCAGCTTCTCTTACGCGGTTCATGGCCATTTTGTCGGCCGAAATATCCACTCCGCTTTCGGCCTTAAACGATGCCACCAAAAAGTCGATTAACGCTTTATCCATATCTTTTCCGCCAAGCTGAGTATCGCCGGAAGTTGAAAGCACTTCAAAAGTCGCCTGGCTGTCCACTTCGGAAAAATCCATTATGGTAACATCCAAAGTTCCCCCGCCAAGGTCAAAGACTAAAATCTTTTGGTCTTTAGAGGAAGATTTATCCAGGCCATAAGCAAATGCTGCCGCTGTTGGTTCGTTAATTACGCGAACCACTTCCAAACCGGCAATTTCTCCGGCGTTCTTGGTGGCCTGTCTTTGTGCATCGTCAAAATAGGCCGGTACCGTAACTACCGCCTTGGCAACCGGTCCGCCCAAAAAAGTTTCAGCGTCTTTCTTAATTTTTTGCAGAATGAAAGCGGAAATTTGCTCCGGGCTGTATTCTTTGCCATTTACGTTGTAGCGAAAATTGGTGCCCATTTTTCTTTTGGCTTCAAAAATGGTGCCGTCCGGATTGGTTACCGCTTGCCTGCGGGCCGGCTCGCCCACTAATAATTGGCCTTCTTTGGTAAAGGCTACGTAAGATGGAAATGCTTTTCCACCCAGTGACGCGCCCTCGGCCGCGGGAATAATAACCGCCTTGCCCGCTTCCATAACGGAAGCCGCACTGTTAGAAGTTCCTAAATCTATCCCTATTATTTTTGACATAATATTGTTTCTCCTATTAATTAATCTTATTTATATTTCCCGAATTAAGATTTAATTTAAAATTATGATTGAGCAATTTAAATTCAAAATTATTATCATCCTGCCACATTCCATCTGATAACAAAATATCGTTTCCCCTTGATATACCTTCGTCAATAATCAATTTGGCTAAGTCTTTTTCTATTACAGGCTTCTCCATATGATCGACAGAGTAGATTTCTAATTTTGAATCTTGCACAGTATAGTTATTAACTTGATCAATGTGTACCAGAGCAAATAAGGTTAAAGTTTTATTCATAGCTAAAAATTGAGCATTCTGATCTACGGCTTTATTAACTTTATTGTTACCGTAATCAAATTCTGTAAACCCTGCCCCATCTCCGCCCTCACCACATCTGTAAGAAAATATTCTTTTTGCCTCGGCATTCCATCCGCCGATACAATATCCGAGGCCCTCCATATACCCCACTATTTGCTTACCCTCTGCCTGTTTGACAATATCGCTTAATTCGCAAAAGTGCGTTCTTGTGTCACACATGTAAAAGTCTGCACCAATCTGCCCAAGCTCCCCCGCAAAGTCATTTAATTCTTCAAGCGACTTACTAAGTCTGGAAAGCTTATACATTACATAATTGCCCGAGGAAGACTTTAGCATCAAGCTATAACTCTCTATTACATTATTATCTTCTTTTGGTAACGGTAAACCTGAATAATTAGCAATATCCGATTTCAAAAATTCATTATTATATTGTTCCTCTTGCTTAATCAAACCATCGACGTATTTTTCAGCTTCAACAGTCCCGGAGTTATCGCTACTGCTGGTCGCAGCATCAACTGAGGCCGAATAAGGGCTCTCTACAACCTTAATACTTGACTGACCTGCCTGGACACTGGGCTCAGTAAGCTGTGTGGGTTGTTGAGTTTTACTGCAGCCGACAGCAACTAACAAAATTGAAATAAGTAAAAATGCTTTTCTCATATATTTTGCCATTCCCTCGAAAGCGGGAATCTAAATTCTACCTACTAACTTCTAACTACTAAAGTTCCTCAATATCAAAATTCTTAAACTGCTCCAGTGTCAGGCCAATAACTTTTTTGCTGGCAAAGAGCTTTTTGGAAATTGGGAAATTCTTGCGGTCATCGTCCGATAAAAACACAAACACATTGCCTTCGCTGCCGTCGGCTTCCCTTTTAAGGCGCAAAATTATTTTGTTCTTGTTAAGGGCCTTGCCTGTTATAACACAATCTTTTTCGTCCAAAGCCTTAATACTCTTGGCTTTGTCGTCCATTTCCATTATTTCCCGAACCGTAAACATTTCTTGTATTTTCACAAAATCCTTTCTACTTGCTGATTAAAGCCGATAAATCGGCGAACTACAATATGCAACTTTAATTTTGGAGCCCTTGCTACTTGCTACTTGCTACTTGCTACTTGCTACTTTCTTGCTGATTACCACTTGTGACGGGCGGATAACTTTCCCATTTAACTCAAACCCTGTTTGAAACTCTTCCAGCACTGTTCCGTCTTCTTTATCGCTTTCCACTTCTCTTACCGCTTCATGGAAATGAGGATTAAACTTTTTTCCAACCGCTTCAATCTTTTTTACCCCCAATTCATCCAATGCTTTATCAAGCTGTATTACTATTCCGTTGACTCCTGTCTGCCAATTTTGATACTTCTTGCCAAATTCATCCGAAGCCTTGTAGTCTGCCGATTTATCGGCCTCTCCCGGCCCAATAAATTGGGCAACTACACCTGGGTCCAAATTTGAGTACTCAGGTAAATGCTTTAAAGCTTGCTCCAAGGCATCAAGTGTCGGAAGCAGCTTTGCCACCACCACCTCGCGGGTAAACGTCATCAGTTCCCCAATCTCTTCTTCTTTGCGTCTTTTATAATTTTCAAAGTCCGCTGCCGCGCGCTTCCAGCTGGCCATGGCGGAATCCAGCTCCGATTGCAATTGCTCTAAAGTAACATCGGCACTTGGATTATTTTCATCGTCTGATTGTTTTTGATCGTCTTGTTGATTTTCGTCAATCATAAATTATTCTAATTGCTCTAATTATTCTAATTAACCTAAATAATGTCTAATTTCTAATATTCTAAAATTTGGCATTGGTGCTTATTTAGAATAATTAGGTCAATTAGAAATTAGGTTAATTTACAAATCACCTAATCATCATAAAAATTAAAACCGCCGCGCCTCCACCTAACAATTTTGCTATATATTCCATCAAACTCAAATTCTTTTCGTACTTCATGCTCTTTGGGCCGATAAGGCCAATAACGCCTTTTTTGCCGGACGGGAGCTGCAAACCGGATACAACCATGGCGTAATCGGAATTTTTGGAAAGAGCTATTTCTTTGCCAATCATGGCTTTGGCTTTTTTACCGGAATAGTCCGCCATCATTTTTTCCGCGTGCTCGTCTATATCGTCAAAAAATTTGGCAATCTCTCTGGCGTCTTCCGCCGGAAGAGCCGGATTGTCCAAAATATTGGAAAGCCCCATTGTGGAAACTTCGTTATCAAACAAGGCAAAGCTGGCCTGCTGGCTGTGATCGGAAAGCAGTTTGGTTAAGCGCCTGCCCATTTCCATATGCGCCATTTGCAGTTTCATCAATTCTTTTTTTAAAACATCCTGCTCTTTTAAAGTAAGCTTAACCCGGTTCATGAGCTCGTTAACAAAATAACGAAAGCCTTTGTCCGTGGGCACGCGTCCCGCCGAGGTATGAGGCTGGGCAATAAAACCCATTTTTTCCAGTTCCTGCATTTCGTTGCGAATGGTGGGAGCGGAAACGCCAAAGCTGTATTTTTTAACTAAATCGTTGCTGGCCACGGGTTGGCAATTGTCGCAATTTTCTTTAACAATTGCGGCGAGTATCCGCGCCTGTCTTTGGGTTAAATTGTTAGCAGTTTCTTGCATAGACTGATAATATCATTATCACTCTAGGGTGTCAAGTGATAATTTAAGTTTATATCTGCCGAAAATTTACACCTTATTTGTGGATAACTTTTTTTAATAGTGCTTTAAACATAGGGAATATTGAATTTTGACACTAGGTGAACGATTGTTTACTATAAAAATATCAACAAATTATTTAATCCTTAATTAAATAATGAGGAGGAAAAATGAATAACAATAATGAGCTACTAAGCAATAGTGTTCCGATTCCGCAAAAATTTCTGGAGCGGAGAATCTATATAATTCGCAGGCATCAAATTATGGTTGATAATGATTTGGCTGAGTTATACCAAGTCCCAACAAAGCGTTTAAATGAAGCGGTAAAAAGAAATAAAAACCGCTTCCCGGAAGATTTTATGTTCCGGCTGAACAAGGAAGAATTTAAAAATTGGAGGTCGCAAATTGCGACTTCCAATCCGGCTGTAAAAATGGGTTTGCGTCGGCCGCCGTATGCCTTTACTGAGCATGGTGTGGTTATGCTATCTTCTGTTTTAAACAGCCATAGAGCCATACAAATGAATATACTAATAGTTAAGGCCTTTATTCAGCTTCGGGAAATGCTGGAAGAGTACAAAGGGTTACACAAACAAGTTGCCAAAATTAAAGGGGTCCAAGATTTACACACTAGGGTTCTGCTAAAAGTGGTAAAAAATTTAAAAAGAATCAACTCCCCTGCCCACACCAATGCAATTGGTTTTAAAGTTAAATAACAACATATGAGATTAAAATTCTTTTTATTTTTCCTTATAATAATCTTAACTGTACCAATTTTTAGCAAAGCGGAAGCAATCCATAACGGGAGGATTTGCAGTATTGCTAAAAAACAAGGCTTAGCGAGCTGTAATGCCTATGTGACTACCGACGCCAAAGGCAATCCCCTGGTATATAAACTGCCTCAAGGATATACGCCGAACAATTTGCGCTCCGCGTACAATCTTTCCGGCAAAGCTTCGGGAAATAAAATTGTGGCAATTATTGATGCTTACGATGACCCGACCATTAAAAACGATTTGGACTTTTACAGCCAAAAATTTAACTTGCCGATTCTGCCAAACTGTAAAACAGATGTGGCTAAATCTTCTGCACCCTGCTTTCAAAAAATAAGCCAAAGGGGAACTTCGGCATTGCCGGCGGCCAATGCCGGCTGGTCCATGGAAATTGCTTTGGATGTCGAGGCTGTGCACGCCTTATGCGAAAATTGCAGTATTGTTTTAGTGGAAGCAGCTTCGCCAAATTTAAAAAATTTAATGGCCGCGGTAGACCAAGCCGTAAAAGCCGGAGCCATAGCTGTTTCAAACTCTTATGGCGGACCGGAGTTCCCCGAAGAAGTTTCTCAAGATAGCCACTTTAATCATCCGGGTATTGCCTTTGCCGTAAGCTCGGGCGACAGCGGATACGGAGTGCAGTATCCGGCAGCCTCGCCATACGCAACTGCCGTAGGTGGAACCAGTCTATATTTAAATTCAAGCGGACAGTACCAAAACGAAGATGCCTGGAGCGGTGCGGGCAGTGGCTGTTCCCAGTACGAAAATAAACCTTCATGGCAACAAGATAAAAAATGCGGCGGCCGCACAGTGGCCGATGTTTCTGCTGTGGCGGATCCGGCCACGGGCTTTGCGGTTTATTCTTCCATAAGCCCCAAAGGGCAAAAAGGCTGGTTTACCGCGGGAGGAACCAGCCTGGCGGCTCCGATAATAGCAGCTGTTTATGCAAGCGGCAGCCTGCCTAAAAACAGATTGGCCAATTCTTTGCCATACGACTTCGGGACGAAATTAAATCTCCACGACGTTATAGGAGGCAGCAACGGCATTTGCAATCCAAGCTATTTGTGCGCGGGCAAAACCAAATACGACGGACCCACCGGCCTTGGCAGTCCAAACGGAAGCAGCGCCTTTTAATAACACCCTCTCCGGGCTGAAGCCCGGGGTTTCCTTTTACTGCACGCCCGCGATGAATATTTAATCGTTGATGGTAATTTGTTGGCGGGCGGGACAGCTTTTCAAAACAGGGATAGTTTTTAAAAGATGCCGTTTCATTCACCCTCGGACTCCGGCTTCGTATTAATAGACTCGTGCTTTCTACGAGGGCCTCCGTCCGAGGTTTCCTGGTAACTAAGAACAGGGGACTCCTTGTGTAGCACAGTCCCCTTGTTAAAATACCTAAAAATAAACGAAAACCCCGCCTCTTAAGAGAGGCGGGGTTGCAATTTTTTTACTAAGCTATTCTTGGCGGCGAGGGTACCATGGGTATGCCGGAACTATTTTCACGCAGATGTTTAAATAAACGAATAATTAAAAATACCGCAGCTGCAAAAAAAACTAAAATTAAAACACTTAAGATTGCGGCATTAGCCTGATGCTGCTGATAAAAAATTCTGATTACATCCCAGGCATTGTCTTTTGACTGTCCGTTTGTAATTAAAGCCTGGCATGCTTGAGTATAAGAACCAAGCTCCTGGCTCACAGGAAAATGGCTGTTTGTCTGTTTGGCTGCGTCAAAATTAGCTAAGGCTTTTTTACATACGCTGTTGTTTTGATTGGCAACTCCGAGTAAAAAATTGGTGCCGTAAGCCCCCAAATTGTTGCTTACATTATTTTTATCTATTACGTCTTTTGCCAATTCTATGGGCAGAGCAAAACCAAAATTGTCGCCGGAGGCATTATTACCGGTTTCGTAAGTGGTAACGCCTATGACATTGCCGTGAGCGTCAAGCAACGGTCCGCCACTGGAGCCGGGAGAAATTTTGTTGTCGAGCTGAATTATTTTTTGGCCGCTGTCGTCCTTAATGGCTCCGACCACACCTTCGGTTAAGGTTGGCTCGAACAAATCGGCGTCGCTAATTTGAGCATTGGACGGATACCCCAAAATAAGCGTTTTTTGGCCACTGGATAAATTATCGGAAGAACCAAGCGGCAGCGCGGGAATATTTTTTTCGGAAACTTGCAGCAAGGCCACGTCTTTACCAGTATTTTTAAAATTAGGATCAAAGCTGATAATTTTAGCGGAAAGTCCCTTATGATAAACCTCATCAATTTCGGCGCCCGGAGTCAGCTTTTGCCCTTCCAAAGATTTATCAATTACCACAATATTTTGAGTGGAATCGTCAACCATATTTTCTTTTACATATTTGGCAATTTGTTCATTAATCGCCTGATCAATTTTCTGCGTACTGGCGTCACCGGTGCCGAATGTCGCATCCAAATAATGTTCGTAGGCTAAGTAGTCCTTGTCCGACAATTGTGATTGTTCATCGCTATACAGACTGTCCCAATGGTCACTAACGTCTTTTGTCAGCTGGTCATAGGCCGAATTTTTGGAAATAACATGGGCGTTTGTCACAATATATCCGTCCGAGCTTACTGCAAAACCGCTGCCATAAACATTCCAATCTATTTTTAAACTGTGTGAAGTTAAATCGGGCCTTGGCTTTAAAGCAAAAGTTTTTAAATCAATATCAAAATCCGGGATGCTTAAATTTCCATCCAACCAATTAATTATACTAACCACACCGGGCTTATCCAAATCTATGGCTTGCTGCTGGGTAAGCTGGCTGGTGTTAAAAGTTTGATCACCCAGCACTTGAGGCAAATTACCGTCAGACACGGAAGTTTTTAATAACGTGCGCCCGACCGCAACTTTAGGCAAATTTGGCCTTTGTGCCCAGGAGGAAGCAACGGCTTTTTGCTGTCTCATGGAAATTTTTACCGGCGCAGGAGCCTGAATTTCACTGCTCGTAACATTAACACTAAGCATTAAAGCCGTGCACCAGCTGCTTACCGCCATTAAAGACGCCAAAGCAACACCAATCTTTTTCATATATTTATTTTTGTTTTTATTTCTAAAGACTTTAACTTTGATATAATTATATCACAAATTTCAAAAAATATCAAGAACACAAGGGAATATTATAAATTAAATCTTTTCATAAATAATTTTATTGCTTGGACTGGACGCCAAACAAATTACAAATTATAATCAGAATACATTATTAAGCCGCCTCGACGGCAAAAAAAATAAAATGATCCAGGTATTATTTGCTTTCATAGCCGGCATTTTGACGGTTTTGGCACCGTGCATTTTGCCGATGCTTCCGATACTTCTTGGCGCGAGCATCGGGCAACAAAGCAAACAGCGTCCGCTGCTTATTGTTTGCGGGTTTATTTTAAGTTTTGCTTTTGCCAGCCTGATTTTATCCGCGCTTGTCTCAAATTTAGGGCTGTCCGCAAATATTGTACGGGATGTTGCCATTTTTCTTTTGCTGATTTTTGCAATTTTAATGATCTGGCCCAAACCTTTTGAACTGCTAACCGTAAAAATGTCGGGCACCATAAATATAATTGGTCAGCTAGGGCAAGACCAAGGAAATATGGGCGGTCTGATTTTAGGGCTCGTGCTGGGAATTATTTGGACGCCGTGCGCCGGCCCTATACTCGGGACAATTTTGACTCTAATAGCTATTCAAGGTTCTACGGGAAAATCCGCTGTGCTGATAATTTTTTACGCTTTGGGCGCAGGCATTCCGATGTTAATTATTGCCTACGGCAGTAGATGGCTTACGACCAAAATAAAATTAATTGCCAGACACTCTGTTAAAATTCAGCAAACTTTTGGAGTTTTAATTGTACTTTTGGCTGTGGCAATGTATTTTCAGTATGATACTTTAATCATCAACAAGCTTACGGTTTTCTTTCCGCAAAACACCCTGGAGAACCGTCTTGTCGGACAAAACGCGCAAAATAACCAAACAAGCAGCCAGGCAGCAAGCCCCATCGGCAGCCTCTCCACAGCCGTGGGACAAAACTATGGACCGGCTCCGGATTTTACGGGCATTACCCATTGGCTAAACAGCAATCCGCTCACTATGGCTCAGCTGAAAGGGAAAGTCGTACTGGTGGATTTTTGGACTTACTCTTGTATTAACTGCATCCGCACTCTGCCTTACGTAACAGCCTGGTATAACAAATATAATGCCGACGGGCTCGTTGTTATTGGCGTGCACACGCCGGAGTTTGAATTTGAAAAAGACACGGGCAACGTGGCTAATGCAATTAAACAATTTAACATTGATTACCCGGTTGCCCAGGATAACAATTATAAAACCTGGCAGGCTTATAACAACGAATATTGGCCGGCCGAATATCTGATTAACAAGGACGGGCAAATTGTGGAGGAAAATTTTGGCGAGGGGGGTTACGATAAAACAGAAAATTCCATTCGGCAGCTTTTGGGATTATCCGCGGACAAAAATGCCCAAACTTCCGTTTTGGGAAACATCCAATCGCCGGAAATGTATTTTGAATCCAGCCGCCTGGAGTACATTGCTTCCGGCCAAATACCATCACAAAATCCCGAAGCCTACAACCTGCCGGATAATTTACCGCTTAACACTTTTGCTCTGGGAGGGACTTGGCAGTTTACCGGCGACCATGCTTTATTAACCCAGCCAAACGGAAAAATTAAACTGCGCTTTTCTTCGGGCAAAGTTTATATGGTGGCAGCTGCGGGCAGCCCGATAACTTTAAAAATTACCGTGGACGGCAAAGTCCAGCCGGATGTAATTGTCCAGGCCTCCCGGCTTTATACTTTATTTGATTCTAGCGTTTATTCCGAGCACACTATTGAAATTGCCATCCCCGATGCCGGTTTCCAGGCTTTTACCTTTACCTTCGGATAGACAAATTAAACTTAAACAAAAAAATTCTCCGCTCTTTTGTAAAAGAGCGGAGAATTTTAATTATACTAACGGGTAACGGAAATTGTCTGTCCCAATTCCGCACCGCTTGCCGCAACCGTATACCTGCCGTTTGCGTCTTTGGACACAGAATAACCTGTGGTATAAGTGGTGGTACCGCTGCCGCTGCCCTTACCTGGGTCCGGATCAATCAGCACCGATGACATATAAACAGGCACAAGGCAAGGCATTATATTTGCCTTTGAAGATGTACTGCTGATGTCGGACATTGTCTCGTCAATTAAGTTTGTCCCAAAACCGTTAACAGGGCAAACAAATGTTCCTTTGTTATCAACAATATTTTGGCCAATGGCATTTAATATAGTATTAACGTTACTGAGCCTTTGGGTATTGCGCCCTTGCGCAAACTGCCTGGCCGGATTAATTGCAATAATAACAATGGTGGCCAATATGGCAATCATCCCTATAACCACCAAAATTTCTATTAAAGTAAAACCGCTAACTTTTTTATTTTCGCTCCTTTTTAATTTCATATAATTTAGATGTTAATTTTTAATTTTACCTCCGACCTTTGGCAACTTTATGTCATCTGGAAAAATCATAGCATAATTAAAACGATTTTTCAAAAAGACCTTATTAAATAAAGCTATTAAGCAAAGTTTGTTATACTTTAGGCAAATTTAAAATATTAATTTAAAAATTTCTTCGGAATTTTAAAAGCCCCGCGCTAAGCGGAGCTTTTAGTTTGAAATCATTTTTTACTATTTTACGGGGGCATGCTTGACTGGGGCAGTTATGACAATTTGTGATGTATCGTTGTTACCGCTGTCGCTAAGCATTATATAACTAACCAGTGAAATTCCTGCAACTACCAAAAAAACTATTGTCCAAATAAACCACCGTGAACTATATTCTTGCTTTATTGATTCAGCTGCGTTTGTTTGCATATTTTTGTTTTTCTTGTTTAAACCTTGCCGGCTTGCTGAATTTTGAGAGTAAATATTTTCGAAGCAATGCTCCAAAAATTAAATCTGCGCCACCCTCCCGCTCATCTCGTAAGCCAAGGATGGTTCGGCTCGTTCGACCACAAATGAATGAAAGAGCATTTTAAACAGCAAATAAACCGTAAGGAAAAAACCAAGGAGTTATTGTGTTAATGACCGCTAAAAAATCCTCCAAAAATTATCAGCGGCTTATTTATCTTTTTACCAAAACGGAAACTTCTTTTTTTGCCGAGCGGATTGCAAAAATCGCAAATCCCAGACTCAAAATCCACAAAGCCACAATCGGCAATAGCACCACAGCGCCTTTAGGATAAAAGAAAAAGAAGGCAAAACTTACCAAGCCAAGGGAATAAAGCTCTATTAAAAACACAATTACCAAGGCTTTAACCAACTTTCCCACAATTGAATCTGCAAATAATTTGTGTACCTTATACCCTTCCCAAATTAAATAAAGACTGCCGAGCACTAAAATAATCAGCGCTATCCACAAATAGGTACCCAAATTAAGATTATACATTTGATTTTTATATCGCTTAAGAAGTCTTTACTATATTATATCATATTTTTTATAATGCCTGTAAATAAAGGTTCACTCTGCTTATAACTGTAAGGTATTGATTTGTGCTAATAAATCCGTGGTTTATGCTCTATGTTTATGTCCATCACAAAAATTAGAATACTCAATAAATCAATTGTCAAACAATATTGGCAAATTTGTTTAATGACAAAAAATTGAATGGATAAAAAAGTTAACGACGCCAAAGCTCCGGCACCAAGCAGGACGGTTAATAACTTTTTCCAAAACTTATAATTGTTCGCCAACAGTCCTGAAACAATTACCGCGGAAAAATAAGCCACCCCCCAAACAGCCAAAGGAATGTTAAATAATACCGAATATTTGCTGTTTAGCACGGTTTCGCAGCCATGAGTTAAATCGCAGGGCACGGCAAAACCCAAATAATGGGTAATAGCCAAATACAAACTAACTCCAAAACCGAATACAGCCAATATAACAATAATGTCGTGTTTATGTCTATGATGCATAAGATTATAATATCATAATTTTACAGAGCAGCGCCAGAGACGGGGATGCTATTATTCGCCTTTTTTCGACAGTGGCTGTAGTTGCCTGATTTATCAGGCTCTTAAAGCTCCATAAATGGAGCAACTACATTAAATGACATTCTCCCCGGGCTGAAGCCCGGGGTTTCCTTTTATGGCGCCCGCGATGTTTTCTCAAACGTTTGGCCA
>CAIWKW010000058.1 GCA_903913365.1 Candidatus Doudnabacteria bacterium
AGGAGGAGTACCCCGCGTAGCGGGGGGAGGTGGTTGGAATTAAATATTTTCATTATTTTGAGCCATGCCTAGCGTCTCCAAAAGAGGCTTTCACAATAGCAAAGGTCTCCCTTTGTATGATCCTTAAAATTAAGGGATTCCTCATTTCATTCGGAATGGTGCAAAAAATAGCCGAAGTTTACTATTAAGACACCACCCCACACCATACCGAGCGAAGCGACTTTGTCCGCCGAAGCCTTGCGCGAAGGCGGAGGTGTCCCTTAACTCAAAACACTATTATATAAGTATTCCTCATCTGTATATAAGCAATAAGGGATCCCTCATTCGGATACACTCATTCGGGATGGCAATGTTTCGTAATTAAAAGTGCCGGAAGAATTTTTTTCAAGACAAAATAAAAGCGACCCGGGGAGCAAGTTTATGATTGTGCGTTGTGCACAAACTTGTTTCGGGTCGCGAGTGCGACACTGGTCGAGCGATGGGGGCATTCTACTTTACCCCCTATTGAATGGTGGACTGCACCGTTGGCGACAGCGTAAACCGGGACTTGCCGATGTTCACTGTCTGGATTACAATTCCGCCAATCCCTTCTAGTCCTAGGGTGTTGGTGGAAACCAGCATGACCTGGTAGGTCACGGCATCAGCCTGACCAACCTCGGCAGGAAACAGCTTACCACAATCGATACCACTATTCTGCAATGGCAGCAGGACACCGATGTCAGACGTCTCCAGCGGGTTATTGTCACCATCCATAAGGATGGCCACAATGTAGTTGTCCCTAGCGGACAGATTCTGCACCCCAACGGCGCAAGAACTCCCGCCGCCCAGAACAGCCTGTGCAAGCTGGGCATACGCCGGCTTGGCGATTCCGGGATAGCCGTACGTCCACGTTACATCACCGACCTTATCGGTGATCTTGGCGAAAGGCATGGACAATGTGTCCAGGTCAACAATGTTCGCCGGGTCAACAACGTACTGAACGCGGACGCTCACGTTCATGGTGTCTGGAGGGACAGAGCAACTAGTGGTGTTCCCCAAGTCACAAAACGTTTTTTTGATATCCAAAGTTGCTTTTCCACCCACTGGTACTATACCTAAACCTGGAGCGCCCATCGAAGTATCAGGAGACCCATCATAGGACCCCCAGACCAGCCCTTGTTGCACTGTCCCATCTCGTCCGGTATTGAAGAATCGAACGTCTGCCACACTAATCGGATGCTTCCCGTTGTAATTTGGAAAGTCAATGTGTGTAGCAAAGTGTCCGGCCTTATCCGCAGAAACAAAGGGCAGCCATACTATGACGTAACACCCGTGTTGCAGACTATCATACTGATAACTCCCGCAGTCGATAGTTGCTGCAGAGGCCTGAGCGTTAACAGAAAGTGACGCAAGAGTAAGCACCACCAAAAATATTAAGAAAAACCATCGGCTTTTCATACTCGACTTCCTCCTATAGGATACTGGTATTTTAGTACAAAAACCGACTTTTGTCAAGTAAAAATATTTTAAAATGATATATAATTAGGCTAAATAACAAATTTCAGCTTATATATCTGGTAAAGAAACATTTTTATTATTGATCCAAATCTATCATGACTGTTGACAATGTACCTAAATAAAAAATTACCGGCCACTAATTCTACAGATCAAACTATCTGGATAAATCAAAAAAAAACAATAAAGCCCTTTTGCTAATTTAGCGAGAGGGCTTTATGAATCTGTTGTTCTCTCTCATTATGGGGCTACCAAAGTTGCTCCTGGACAATATTTAGTAATATTTGATATTTGCAAATTTCCACCTGTTACTGATGGGTTGCAGGCTCCATCCGGCACCGTTGTCGTACTATGACTCTGTCCGTTGTTTGAAAACTGAAAGTTAACTGTTGCAGGTGCCGCATTTGCGGGTACACTTAATGTAGTTGTGTCCGAGCCTGACGGGAAGGTTACTTGAAGCCCTCCGCTTAGAGCCGAACCTGTGGAAGGGGCACACACGCCGGGAGAGGTTGGGTAGTAGTCGGTAACATTTTTATAGCCTTCACCCAAACCATTTAAATAAGTTATCATTGCTTTGGAGTAACACTGCGTGACATTTTGAAATGAAACATAACCTGTGCCTCCGCCCCATTGCGCGCTTGAGTGGCCGTTGGGCCTGAGCAGGTTGGTTACTTTAAGCGACAACGGTAAGCCAAAATCGCCGTTAACAATTGGCAGGCCGCTTACTCCGCCGTTATAAATTAAGGAAGCTTTATTACAGGTCGCGTCATAAACATTTTTGGAAGAACCGGCAGGATCATCCGAGTAGGGCGCGCCGTACTGACAGCCGCCCCAGGAACTTTCCAGGGTTCCAAAATTTAAAGCAATCTGGTCATCCGGCGGCTGGGTGCTTAAAGACATAGTAGTGGAGCCGTCGCCAAAAATTTTATAAATATGGTAAGTGTCCGTAGGGTCCTGAAAATACCCGGTGGGGATATTGTAAGTGTAAGTACCTGCGGGATAATTTTGAAAACCGTATTGCAAAGAACTGCCGGAATCCCAAAAGTAGTTCCAGCTGGGCATCATTGGTCCGTCTGTATAAAGAACCGGATTGCCTAAATAATCTCTGTAATATCCGGTAACATTCTGGCCGGGAATATTGGAACAAACCTCGCCTCCGTAAATTCTGGTTTCCGCATTTCCCTGCCTTGGGTCGGGAAATTGATCGGTTCCCCAAAGTTCACAAGTTCCCTGTAAATTAAACACGGACATACTTCCGCAAATACGACTTGGGTCATCGGAACACATAATGCTTCCCGGCGGAGTTGGAGACTTGGCCCCAACCATTACCGTAACGCTTCCGCAAGCCTGGTCATTGCCGTATGAACCGCCGTTTAAACAAATAGTTATCGCGCCGCTGCCGTTTTGCCCGGACACGCCGGCAATGGTTAAAGCACTGCCGCTAAGCGCGGCTGTATAAATGGAAGGGCTGCTGTTATTTTTTATATATAAAGAGCCGCCGGTGCCTCCGTTGGAGGTAACCGTGGCACTGCCATTGCCGCCAACGGCAATTGTAACCATACTCGGAGTACTGGTAATGTATGCTCCGGCCTTGGCAACCTTTCCCGGAAACATCGCGGCCAGCATTGCCAGGGTTAAAAGTATTAACCCATAAGAACGGATTGGGGATATTTTTTTGGTCATATGGATAAAATAATTTTAATATTTAACAAAAACTTGGCTATACTTGCCGTCAAATTGAATGCTAATATTGGCCCAGCTGCCCACAGTGGAACTGGCAGTGGCGCCGGAAGTTTTTTCCAAATGCATTAGCGCGTTGGCAGTGGTGTCGGTTGAACTTTGCTGAACAACAGTCCATCCCTGCGCGGTCATTTTTGCCAAAGTCGCGGCTAAAAGTTCTTTAGGTTTTTGCGTGCTGGACATTACCACAGTAGTCCCCTTGTCGGTTTGATTAAAAGTTGAGCCAACGGCGTTTGGGTCCACATTCAATACTGCAGGCAAATTGGTAGGCAGTTTATGGTATGAACTAATTTTTGTTTTGTTAACCAAATACATTATGCCGGTAATTAAAACTGCCAGCACAATTACGGCCACCCCAATAAGCAGCCAAAGTTTTTTTCTTTTTGACGGTATTGGCATAGTTGTTTGTCCCGATTCCGAAGGCTGCATTTGGCTAAGCATCTGGTTGCCAAACCCCTTGTCGTTATTGTTGTCGTTATTATTATTACCCGGTGTTTCCATAAAGTTTTGGCTTTAATTGATTATAATGGAGTTTCTTAATTATAATTAAGTAATTTTTACTGTATCCATTCACCTTTTTCGGACAGTAGTTGTAGTTTCCTGATTTATCAGGCTATTTAGAGTTCCATAAATGAAGCAACTACATTGGGACAATCGTCGGTTTTGAAAAAAGGTAAATAATATCCTTTACTTTGCGTTTGGCAAAACATTGGTTCACTACTTTAAATTCGCAGGGGCTTTTGCCGGATTTGACGGAGGAAGAGCTGTTCCCGGCGGATACAAGGAAGGGGCAGTGGAAGTCGGGACTGCTTTTCCGGTGGAAGGCAAAGAAACAGTGGAAGAAATAGTGACAATAACCTTACCGGTTTTTACATCACTAAAAATTGAAACAGCCGTGGTGGAAGCTTTTTTTTGGGCATAAATTACCGCGGTATTGGGGATTTCATTTGGCTGCTGGCTAACCGCAATAAACCATCCGGTGGTTACCAAGGCTTTGTGAAAAACAATAAAATTTTGTCCCAAACTTTTGGCGCTTTCGTAAACATAATAGCCCAAAGTGGTTTGTCCTGACCCTGCTTTTAATTTGCTCTCCAAAACATTTACCCCTTTTTCCACGGGAATATCTTTGGAAAATAATGTTAAAAGTTTATCTGCCGATATTGCCGTATCCAGGCCGCCGCCAACCGCTTGCTGCTGCAATTTTTGGGTAACCGGCGCCTTTACCTGGGCCTTTTTTACCAAACTTTGCCTGATTAAAAAGAAAACCGCTATTACCACCGCAATTGCCAA
>CAIWKW010000059.1 GCA_903913365.1 Candidatus Doudnabacteria bacterium
AAATTATTAAATACATCATTATCGTAAAACCTTAAAACCCTTATACCCTGTGAATTTATAAACTTTGTACGCTCATTGTCATATTCTAAACTTTTTGTTTCCATATGTTGGCTACCATCAAGTTCAATTCCTAGGCTAACTGCGGAACAATAAAAATCCAGCACATATTTTCCAACACCATATTGACGGGTAAACTTATATCCCAAAATTTGGTTTTTCCGTAAAGTTTGCCAAAGTTTTCTTTCTGCGTCTGTGGAGTTGTTTCTTAACTTTTGCCTTAGGGTTTTAAAGCGCTTGTCTTGGTACATAGATGTTTAATATCACCCCAATTTTAGCCCAAAGAAGAATTGCCTCCTTATAATATCACCCCCTAGCCCCCTCTTATAAATAAGAGGGGGAAGACTGCACTCCCATAATTCTCAGAAATAGCCAAATTTCAATCAATTTCTCAATTTCTATTAATTTCTTAATATCAACCGAGTAACGCCTTGCAAATTTCCATTAATATCCTCCCTGGCAATTACCTGGTTTTATACACCGCCATAACCGTTTGATTGAATTTATTGCGGAGCTCCAAAGACAAATACGCTTCGGGGTGATATTGCTTAAACTTTTTGGTATCAAATACGGAAGATTGAGTAAATATGGCCTCCTGCCCGGGCATTAGAGGAGGCATTTGCCAGGAATTTTCCGGGTCAACCTGAACATAAGGAACATTGCAGGGCTCATCAAAATCACCGTTTGGATTTGAGGTTAAATAGTCGGTAGTTTGAACGGAGTATTTATCCAAAATCAAAAAAGTGGAATTCTTTGTTGATTGGCCGGAGGAAGCAGCCGCGCTGTTGCATCTGGCAACAAGGTACTGGCTAACCGGGGTTAAATCGGCGCGGAAAGAATAAAAATATTCCGGACTGTTTGCCGCGTATACAAAATACAAAAAATATGTTTGAAAAATTAGCGCGGCAAAAAAACATACGGCCAGAAGTTTTAAACCCAAGTTAACCAAATGCATTCTTCTTGGCACAAAGTAATTATTTTTTGCCCACTCCGGATCTTTATAGTGATAAAGCGCATGTTTCCACAAACGGCGGTGCAGACTCATAACAATTTGGGCAAACTCATAAATTACCCAGGCTGTAATAATGAACACCGGAGCAATGGCACCGGCCATACGCAAGCCGTGCGGTATGCCTTCGGCAGTGGCCAATTCAGGGAGCAACATGCCCCAAAACCAGCCTGTAAGCAAATAATATTTCCAGTATTTCGAGCGTTTTGCCGGAGCAAAAAAATACCAAACCCCGAAAAAACAAACCAATACTAAGCCAATGCCAAAAAACGGACTAACTAAAGGCGAAAGCTGAGCAAAACCGGAAATATTTTGCCGCCAATTTAAATCGCCATGAATAAAAAATCCGGTAATAGTGGTTTTTAAAACTTCGGTAAAAACACTCAATACGACTGTTATTGTGGGCTTTGAAGTTAGCCGCACGCCGTTTACCGTATACAAAGTTTGATTAAAAATGCTGACCTGCCCGCTGCGGCCGATAAAATAATCAAAATTATGGTAAAAATAATTGGCCAACGGGAAAACAACAATTAAAAACGCGAGTACAAACAACAAAAATTGTTTCCAGTATTTTTTTATTGTAAACTGCAAGTCGCCTTTTTTAAAAGCTGCGAGCAAAGGCCAAAACAGAATCATAAACAAAACCGGAGCCATAATCCTGTAGGCAATATAAGTATAAAATCCCAGCGCGAACGTGGCGCCGGTTAGAAGAGCCAGCCAAAGTTTGGCCTTTTGCGTTTTTGCCTGATAGGTGCAAAGCAAAAAATAAATGGTTAGTGCGCCAAACAGGGGAGTAAGGTTTGCCCTAAAAGCCGTACGCGACAAAACCACATGCCAAGTGGAAACAGCCATTAAAAAAGAAGCTAGTAGAGCAATGTTTATTGATCGTTTTTTTCCGGCTTCGTCAGTTTCATCCAAAACATCCAAAGAAAAAATTCTTTTGGTCGCAAAAAACACGGCCAAAACACTTAAAACACCGACTAAAGACGCAACAACGTGCATTTGCCACTGGCCTTTGCCAAAAATTGCGGTACTGGCCCATTCCATATAAAAAAACAGGGCCTCCCTGCCGTTGCCGCGTTCATAAAACGGCTGAAGGTGACCTTGTTGCATTAAATTAATATCCAAGCCGTTTGCCGCTTCATCTGGAAACAAACCTCCCGGCATTTGGTGTATTTGATAAAACCGAAAAAATATCGCCACTAAAATTATCGCGCCCAAAAGAAATTTTTGTTTTAAATTCATATTGTTTTTTTGTTTGGCTTTAAACCAAATTTATGATATAATCAAAAATAGGTTTACGAATAAATTGTTATAGTTAAGCTATATTTTATGGCTTAACTTAATTATAATTGTCTTTAAAATGAATTTTAATTTTGGCGAAGAATTTAAAAAATATTTTGGCAATTTTCGGTTTCTTTGGTCTTTGTGCGTTATTGTCAATATTATAACATTTTTATTCATTTTTTACAAAATCCACCCGGACAACAAACTTTTGGCCCTTCACTATAACGTGTTAATTGGGGTAGAGTGGTACGGCAAAGGAAAGAATCTATATTTTATACCCGGTATTGGTCTAATTATAACTTTTGTGAATTTTATTATTTATCGCGCTTTAAAAAACAGCGAATTTTTTTATAATTTTTTGGTGATTTTTATAAGCCTTTGCGTGCAGTTAATTTTGCTTGCTTCCGCGCTGTTTTTGGTAAAAGTGAACTAAAACTACAGAAAACTTTTAGCACTACAGATGCCTACAGAAACGGCGCATCTGTAGGCATCTGTAGATTTGTATTTATCTGTAGTTCTGTAGATTTATGTATAGAAAAAGAAGCTTTCAGGAAAGAATTTGGGAAATTCTACCCGGCCTCCAATTTTGGACGGTTTTTTTCGGCAGTATTTTATTGTCCTATTTTTTCCCTTCTTGGGCCGCATTGTTCATAATTTGTTTTGATTTATACTGGGTCTTAAAGGCAATAAACGTTGCCACCCATTTGGTTACCGCTTATAAAAAATTCAGGCTTTTTGTCACTATAGATTGGCTAAGCTACGCCGAAAAACTGGACAACTTTTCCAAATTTGCCGAATTTTTGGGCAGTAAAGCCGCTGCGGCAAAACCAAACCTTGAAAAATTCTTTTACCTATCCGAGCAAAAAAGAATCCTTTCTCTGGTCAAAACAGGTAAAAATGGCGGTAGACTTTTAAACTTCTTTCACGTAATTCTTATTCCTTTTACAGACGAGAACTTTGAGGTTTTGGATTCAACCTTTAGCGCTCTGGCCGCCTGTAGGTACCCCAAAGAAAAAATGATTATCCTTTTGGCCAGCGAGGCCCGCATTGGAGAGCCGGCGCAGGAAGTTGCTCAGAGAATTAAAACGAAATACCAAAGCGATTTTTATCAATTTTTTATAACCATACATCCCGACGGCTTGCCCGGAGAAATAAAAGGTAAAAGCGCCAATGCCAGCTATGCAGTGCAAACTATTTTACCGGAATTAAATAAACTGAACATTGCGGTCGAACAAGTTTTGGTTTCCAATTTCGATTCCGACACCATTGTCCACCCGCAATATTTTGCCAAGGTTATTTACGAATTTTTAACCGCCAAAATGCCGTATCAGTCTAGCTACCAGCCAATCGCCATTTACAACAACAACATCTGGGACAGCCCGGCGATTATCCGCGTTGTCAGCGTATCCAATTCATTTTTTCAGTTTACGGAAAGCAGCCGCCCGGACCGCCTTCGCACTTTTTCTTCCCACACTATGACCTTAAAAGCTTTGATTGAAGTCGGCTTTTGGAAAAAAGATATCGTGAACGAAGACGGTTATATTTATTGGCAATGTTATTTGCGTTATAAAGGCGCTTACAATGTCATCCCGCTGTTTATTCCAATTTCACTGGACACCTGCCTGGCCAATACCACCTGGCAAACTCTTATTAATCAATACAAACAAAAACGCCGCTGGGCTTACAATGTGGAATATTATCCCCAGCTGCTTCCCAAACTTCTAATGTCCGAAGCTCCTTTCTGGGATAAAATGTACAAATGCTTCCAATACGTGGAAGGAAATTTTAATTGGGCAACGGCCAGCATCCTTATTTCTTCGCTCGGCTGGCTGCCGCTGTTTTTAGGCGGCGACGCTTTTACGCAAAGCGTTATTGGCTACAATCTGCCGCTTGTCACCAAAACTTTAATGACTATTGCCACTCTCTTTTTAATTTTCAGCGTTTACATTAATTTGATACTGCTTCCTCCAAGGCCGAAAAAATACAGCGTTTGGCGCTCCGTTGAAATGTATTTGCAATGGTTTTTGGTTCCCATCACTTCTGTGGTTTTCGGCAGCTTGCCTGCTGTGGAAGCACAAACCCGTTTAATGTTTGGCCAGTACCTGGAATTCTGGGTCACGCCAAAAGCGCGAAAAGGGGAGAATACGGGCCTGACAATGAAAGAAATGCAATCGGAAAAACAATAATGAAAAAACTGTTTTCAAAATTAATTCCAAATAAAAAAACAAATATTTTTGCCGTTTTTTTATTTGGAATTTTGTCAATTGTTTTTCTGTCACCGGCAATTATTAACTCAAAATATTTTGCGCCAACCGACGTAGTCAGAGATAATCAGCCATTTTTAAATCAAACCACTCCGCATAACCGGGTAACTGCTGACGTTACCTTTCAATTTTTACCATGGCTTAAACTTTCAAAAGATTTGCTCAAACAAGGCGATTTCCCGTTTTGGAATATTTATTCCGGCGGAGGGCTGCCCTTATTCGCAAACATGCAAGCGGCAACTCTGTTTCCCCTAACCTGGCTATTTTTTCTTTTTAATTTTAAAATAGCGCTTTTATTATATGCTTTTTTTAAATTATTCCTGTTGGGATATTTTACCTACTTATTTTTAAAGGAACTCGGATTAAAATACGAAGTTTGTCTAATCGGCGGTACGGCTTTTATGTTTGCCAACACCAATATTATTTGGCTTTTGTGGCCGCTGAGCAGTGTTATTATTTTTTTGCCGTTAAATTTTTTCTTAATTGAGAAAATTCTCTCGCAGGATAAAAAAGTCTACTTGCCGGCTTTCGTTTGTTCAATAACCCTTAGCATTTTTGCCGGACACCCCCAAACGCTTTTTTATATCTTATTTACAACTGGTTTATACTGTCTTTTCCGCTTATGGGAAAAGTCTGATAATTTACGCCGAAAATTTATTCGTTTAACAGAATTAATTACGGCTTCTGTTATTGGCGTCGGTTTAGCCACATTGGCATGGTTGCCGTTTTTGGAATACCTTAAGTTAAGCGAAAACTTAATTAACAGGCAACAATACTTATCAAACCCCTTTTACCTGCAAAAGTTTCTGTTTGTTACAAATATAATTCCGGACTTTTTTGGGAATCCCGCGTATAAAAATTTTTCCTTTATGGTTGGCTATAGCGAACAGACTATGGGATATGTTGGAATTTCCCTGTTATTTTTGGCCTTATATGCATTCATTTCCGGTTATAAAAATAAAACCATTTTATTTTTTTCAAGCTTGCTGTTTTTATCCTACTGCTTAATTTATAGATTTGAACCAATTTATTGGCTTATAAACAAATTACCCGGATTTAGCTTAAACTATAACAACCGTTTTCAGTATATTTGGGCATTTGGGGCAGTTATTTTGGGCAGCTTGGGGCTAAATGACATTATGAGCACAGGCCTAAACAAAGTTAAATTTACTATTTCAACCGTAATTTTATTAACAGCAAGTATTTTTTACTCCTGGCAAGCCAGGCTTTTCAGCAAAACTTTACAAACGCCAATTACTTGGCATTCAATAACCAACTGGCAAAATTTCTTTTTTATAATTTTTGCGTTAAACCTTGCCGCAGGAATTTTTATAATCCTTAAAGCAAAAAACAATCCAAAATGGTTGTGGGTTTTATTGCTTTTAGTTTTTTTTGAAACCGGCATGCACGGACTAATTTTTAATACTAATTCCACCGACAAAAACTTTTTTCCCAGCACCGGCGCCACTGTTTTTTTAGCAAGTGATTTTTCTAACAATTTCGGCAAAACTTTTTCTTTTGGCAACATTTTTTTGCCCAATTTAAGCACCTGGTATGGTTTTAATCAGGTTACAGATTACGATGCATTTTCTCTAAAAACATCTTGGGATTTTAAAAAAAATATAGCAAATTTTAACTATTCCCCCGAGTTTACGAATGATATGCCTAACATAAAGGCTCTGGAATTTTTTGGCGTTAAAAATATGGTTTATCCCCAAGAATTAAAAACAATTTTACTAAATAAAAATCCCGGTTTACAAATTAGCTATCAAGACGCTCAAGTGGTAATATTTCAGCTTAACGCATTACCAAGAGCATATATTGTTCAAGCGTACGCGGCGTCTCAATTGCAAAATAAAATTGACAGCTTAATTATTAACCCCGATAAAAATAAAATTAGCTATGTGGATAAATATGAGCTGTTAAAAAATGGCACAAGCTTAGTTAACTACCGCACGGATAAAACTTCATTTTTAATAACAAACGAAAACTATTATCCGGGATGGCAGGCTTTACTTGACGGAAAAGATAACCTTCCGGTTTTAAATATCTCCGGCTTTAAAGCAGTAAGCCTGCCTACAGGCATACATAGTATTAAAATATATTATTATCCGAAATCTTTTGTATTAGGCATTAAGTTAAGTACTGCAAGTCTCCTGTTCTTTATTTTATTTATTTTCTATAGTTTCAGGGCCAGAGTTCTAAAGCCATCGAATAAAATTATCCAACAACAAATATAGTATAATTATAAAAACATGATTTATCTTATTTATTTTATAACATCGTTTCTGCTGGCTCTGGCAATAACTCCGTTGGTAAAAAAACTGGCGGGCAGGCTTAATATTATCGATGTGCCGAAAGCGCCGCGCAAAGTTCACGAACGCCCAACGCCTCTGCTCGGCGGTCTTTCCATTTACTTAAGTTTTCTTTTGGCGATTTTGATTTATTTAAACTTCGGCAATCCAAACTTTGAGATTGTACCCATTAAATTTTTTTTGGGTATAATTTTTGGCGGCCTTATTTTGGTGCTTGGCGGCGCCATAGACGATAAATATAACTTGCCGCCAAAAATTTTATGGCTTTTTCCGGCGTTAGCGTCCCTGATTATAGTTTGGTCGGGGATTGGAGTGGGAATTACCGAAATCAGCAACCCTTTCGGCGGAACAATATTTGTTGGTTACCACTTGTCACTTGTCACTTTCAACTTGTCACTAGTGGCTTTGCTGGTCTGGCTCTGGATGATGGGTATGATTTTTACCACCAAGCTGCTCGACGGCCTGGACGGCTTGTGCTCGGGCATAGCACTAATTGGCGGACTGACCATGTTTGCGCTTTCGCTCGGTTCAAGAATTAACCAGCCCATTACAGCCAGCATTGCAATTATTTTAAGCGGGGCGATTTTAGGTTATTTAATTTACGCATTCAATCCCGCCTCAATTTTCTTGGGCGAAGGCGGCAGCACTTTTTTGGGCTTTATGCTGGGCGTTATATCGGTAATTTCAGGAGCCAAAATTGCCACCGCGCTTTTGGTTATGGGTATTCCAATCTTGGACGTTGCCTGGGTAATAATAAAGCGCCTTTGGTATAGGCACAGCCCGTTTGTGGGCGACAGGCAGCATTTGCATTTTAGGTTGCTTGATATTGGCCTAACGCAGCGCCAAACGGTTTTGGTTTTATATGGAATTTCTGCAATTTTTGGCACAACAGCCGTGTTTTTGCAAAGCATGGGCAAACTTATTGCCCTGGTAATACTATTTTGCGTAATGTTGGCATTGGCCATGACCGTGGTTGTTTTATACAAAAAAAAGCACCCGCACGTGCCGGATTTGTTTGATTATAATCGGAGACCCTCTTCTCCTGGCCCCGTAAAAAAAATCTACGGGGCTGGCAAGGAGTAGATGTCTTAAGTACATCCGAAAGACAGATAAGGTCGAAACACCAGCATTAACCTCATCTGCCCTAAAGGGCATCTTCTCCTCAAGGAGAAGATGGGACACCCAGAAATGGCCCGAAAGCATATTGACGAAAATCTCAATAAATGATAGACTATTTAAGTTATATTTGTGTCTTATTTTAAATTCTAAATCTTAAATTTTAAATTGCACCATTATGTTAGCTATCTTTGAATCCGGCGGAAAGCAGTATTTGGTTTCCAAAGGCGATAAAATCCAGGTTGAAAAATTGGAAGTTGAAGTTGGAAAAGATATTACTTTTGACAAAGTTTTGTTTACTTCCACGGGCAGCGACGCCACAGTAGGCAAACCCTACATTACAGGTACCGTTGTCACCGGCAAAGTCTTAAAACAGGGCAGAGCCAAGAAAGTCCATGTTTTAAAATACCGCGCCAAAAGCAAATACCGCAGAAAGAGCAGCAACCGCCAGCACTATACCGAAGTTGAAATTACCAAGGTATAAGAAATAACAAACACGGATAGATTACTGATTTACACAGATTCTAAAAACCACCCTCACGGGTGGTTTTTATCTGGCTTTATTTGTGCAATCTGTTTTTATCAGTGTATCTGTGATCTAAAACTCCATTTCCTTGCCTTCTTCAGGAACAACGAATTCTATCCCATGAGGTTCAAGAATCATTTTAGGTATGGTGTAAAACGGACCTGAAAATTTCAAAAAGCCGTCGTGAACCGGGAAAACAAATTTCGGCTTAAGCTTTAAGGCGTAATCTATGGCTTCGCCGATTATCATCCACGGTCCAACAACCGGCAAAGCGATAATTTCCACTTTTGCTTTTGGCTTTTCAAAAGCGTCGCCCGGATAGCAAAAACGGCCCGAAATAACATAGCCGGTGTTTTGGACATTTGGGATGCTTTTATGAATTTTCGCGTGAACATTGCCAAAACTTTCAAGTGGCAATTTTCCGAAATTCCGCACTTGTCCGCCTTCCACAATTTGATAGCGGAGTTTTTCTTTATCCAAAAGTTTGCCCACAGCCGTATTGGTCACAATAATCGCTTGCGGGTTATTTTTTAAGACCGCTTTGAGCGAGCCTATGTGAAAATGATCTATATGTTCGTGGGTAATAAGCACAATATCAATTCCGGAAATGTAGTTCTGAGCCTCGGTAAAAGCACCAGGGTCGGTTAAAATGGTTTTCCCCTGGTCTTTTATAATTAAACAGCAATGCCCAAGTTTTTTGATTTTCATGAAATTCTCCAGAATTAATTATCAAATTTTTGATATCAGAAAAGTTCAAACACCATTAGAATTCAAACTTTAGAATCTGCGTTATCAGTCTCAATCAGCGTATCCCTGCCTGCCGGCAGGCAGGTGTGATCTAATCTAATATTCTCTCCGCCCTTCCATAGCGCGCATTAAAGTTATGTCGTCTGCATATTCCAAATCTCCGCCCATTGGCAACCCGCGAGCAATGCGAGTCACTTTAATTGGCTTATCTCCTGATTCTCTTATTAGCTTATTTGCTTTCTCAATTTCCTTAGCCAAATGCATAGCCGTAGTTTCACCTTCCAGCGACGGGTTTGTTGCGATTATCACTTCTCTGATCGTACCAAATTGTTGTAGGGGCTGGCCTTGGCCGCCCGCATCTGATTGAGGGCGGCTAAAGCTCGCCCCTACATTTAAGCGTTTTAATAAACTATCAATCTCCAAATCTTCCGGCCCAATTCCTTCCAGAGGATTAAGCACTCCGCCTAAAATATGAAATACGCCCTTGTATTGGCCGGATTTATCAATTGCCTGAGCATCAAGAGGCTCTTCCACCACGCAAACAACGCTGTGGTCGCGATTTACATCGGTACAGGTATGGCACGGGTCGGCCTCGCCCATATTGTGGCATATTGAACAAAAAATAATGCCTTCTTTAACCTTGGCAATAGACTCGGAAAGATTGTTTAAATCAAAATTATCAAACTTAAGCAAATAAAAAGCCAAGCGCTGTGCGGTTTTTGGTCCGACGCCGGGAAGTTTGCTAAGTTCATTGATTAAGCGGGCTAAAGAAGTTGGTAGTTTAGTCATAATGGAAATGAACAAAATTGACAAAAATGAGCAAAATTTAAAAAAATAATGGGCCCAATATTTTTGTCATTTTTGTCAATTATTTAATTTTTGTCACTTATTCAACTTGCTCTTCACCCCTCATGGATTGCATAACGTTCTGCGGGGATACATCAAAAGATTTGTCCAAATTTTTAAAGCTGGTTTTGTCCGCGTCAAAGAATAAGTCCACCTGGCCGGTGGGGCCGTTGCGGTGTTTTTTAATATGGATTTCGGCAATATGCGGGCGCTTGCTGTCTTTTCCTTTATACATTTCTTCGCGGTAAATAAACATAACCACGTCCGCGTCCTGCTCAATGGATCCAGATTCGCGCAAGTCCGCGAGTTGCGGCACTTTGTCCGGCCTATTTTCCACTCCGCGGGACAGCTGGGACAAAGCCAGCACCGGAACGTTTAATTCGCGAGCCAAATGTTTTAAAGCACGGGAAATTTCGCTTACTTCCTGCACGCGGTTTTCCTGATTATGGCCTTCCATAAGCTGTAAGTAGTCCACCACAATCAAGCCCACGCCGTGCTCCGATTGCAAACGGCGGGCCTTGGTGCGAATTTCCATAATGTTGCTGCCGGCCGCGTCGTCAATATAAATAGGGGACTCGGAAAGCTCACCCATGGCTTGCCCAATCTTTTCAAAGTCTTCGTCGTTTAAATGCCCGGTGCGGATTTTCCACAAGTTCACATCGCTTTGGGAAGAAAGAAGTTTGTCCACCAACTGGTCTTTGCTCATTTCCAAAGAAAAAATTCCCACCGGCGTTTTCAGGTTTACGCCAACATGGCGCATTATATCCAAAGCAAGGGAAGTTTTTCCCATGGAAGGGCGGGCGGCCAAAATAACAAGATCGGACTTTTGCAGTCCGCCGAGCAAATTGTCCAAATCCACATAACCGGTGGCAAGACCGCGGAGCTTACCGCTGTCTCTGTGAAGCTCATCTATTCTCTCGAACGTGGCATGCAAAATGCTGTCTATGGAAACAAAATTCTGTTTTAAATGCTTTTGGGAAATTCTGAATAACTTTTGTTCGGCACTGTCCAAAATGTCTTCCATTTCGCCTTCTTCGCCAAAACCCAAATTGGTAATTTCACCGGCCGCTTCAATCAGTTTTCTCAGCGCGCCTTTTTTGCGGACAATAAAAGCATAGTGGGTAATATGCGCCGAACTCGGCACGGCATTCACCAGCTGGGTCAAATAACTGCTGCCGCCGACTTTTTCCAAAGAACGGTTTTCTTCCAGCCAGTTGGTCATGGTTAGAATATCTATGGAAACATTTTTGGCGTATAAAGCCAAAGCCGCTTCAAAAATATGCTTATGCCTGTCGTCGTAAAAATCGTCCGCGGAAACTATATCGCCAATTTTTATAAATGCGTCTTTGTCGAGCATCAAGCATCCGAGAACCGACATTTCGGCTTCCATGTTTTGCGGGGGAACTCTTTGTATATTTTGATTATCCATATTATTTTTTCGCTCTTTTTTTCCAAACTAGCTTAAATTAGGGTGTTATCATTATAGCCTTTTTTTAGATGCATTTAAAGCCCTAAAAACGCCCCAATTTAAGCATTTTGGGGAACATTGGGGGAAAGCAGGGGGATAAGCTAATTTATTGACTTTGAACCAATTTAATGATTAAATACAAGCTGTCATGACCAAAGGAACATTTTTGGTAGCAGCGATGTGGATTCTGTTTATTGTAAGTTTTTTGATTGGATTGGCAGCCAAAGGGCTATCTTAAAACACCGCACCGCCAAACGTCAACAATTCAGAGTGGAGGGGAGAATGAGTGAGAAACCGGATGAGAAGGAAGCCTCGACACCCAACAAGGGTTCGCATGGCATAAATGGCCCATGGGTCATTGAAGGAAAGTTTGACGAAAACGACCTGGCAAAAATTCATCAGGCTATAAAAGACGGTCCGAAGGACAGAACACCAGGGCCGCTCAAAAGCCTCGTCTGCACCTGCCCCAATGGCAGAGTGAGAAGGGGAAACCCAGACTGCCTGATGCACAGAATTCACCGGTGACAAACACTGTCACCTCAAACGCCGCGGGCACTTAGTCCGCGGCGCATTTTAAATATTCAATTTCTTTTTTACCTTTTGCCCCTCTGGCGTGTCCATAACTTCGTAGCCCAAGTCTTCTATTTGTTTTCTTAGTTGATCTGATTTGGCAAAATCTTTTTGTTCTTTTGAGGTTTTTCGCAGGGAAAGAAAATCTGTGATTTTTTTAGGAATTTGCTCCACCACACCTGCACCGATAACTCCGAGCACATCATCAAATAAAACTATTGATTGATTAGCCGCTGCCAGTACGCGAGGGAAATTTAAATCATCGTTAAACGCTTGTTCCGCGTCAGTAGATATCTTTTCGTCGGCCAACGCCCCCAAACGATCTCGTGCTGTTTTGGCGGACAATAAATTTTCCCAAGTAAAATTTTGTTGGCTACGATAGCTTGCTGAAAGAAGCATATAGCGATAATCCAAACCGGAAAATCCTTTTTCTTTTAAATCTTTAACCGTATAAAAATTATTAAACCGCTTACCCATCCGCTGACCGTCAACCAAAAGATGTTCGCAATGACTCCAGCAATTTGAAAATGGCTTATAAAAAGGTTGGCTTTGCGCAATTTCGTTTGTGTGGTGGGGGAATATTAAATCCACACCGCCGGTATGAATGTCCGTTGGCTCGCCTTTAAAAGCCACTTGATTGATTACCGAGCATTCAATGTGCCAACCGGGACGGCCTTTGCCAAGTTTTGGATGGTCCCAAAAAATTTGCCCGTCGGTTTTTTCGTCCCAGGCTTTCCAAAGCGCAAAGTCACTTAAATTGTCTTTTTCATATTCATCCACGGCAACGCGCGCGCCAACCTTTTTTCCCTCCAAAAATTTATGTCCGACCAAATCGCCGTAATCGCCAAAATCTTTTTGATACTTTTCAATGCTAAAATATACGCCGTCATCGGCTTTGTAAGCATAACCTTTTTCCATCAACCCCAAAATAAATTCCTGAATTTGTGGAATTACGTCGGTAACCCTAATAAACGTAATTTCGTTTCTTAAAACATTTACCTCATCCAAATCTATATAAAATTCGTCCATGTAAAATTTGGTGTACTCGCGCAAATTTTCAACGGTTGCTCCGGCGCCGTATTTGGCAATTGCTCCTTTAATGGTTTTGTCATCCACGTCCGTAATGTTCATTACCCACTTTGGGCTATAGCCTTCATACTTCAAAGTCCGGTAAAGCAAATCGGCCATTATATAACTGCGCAAATTGCCAATATGCGCGTAGTTATAAACAGTCGGACCGCAGGTGTAAAGGTTTAAGTGGTCTTTTTTAGGAATTTCTTCCAACTTTTTTGTAAGCGTATTATAAAGTTTTAACATAATCCTATTTTAGCACAAATTTATTAATTGATGGCGGGAAGTGTATAAAACAACACACTTCCCGCCAATCTGCTTTACTACGGGTGCGACGGATTTTGCACCACCTCTGCAGGTGGACCACACTTCTTATGGCTACACTTGCAGCCACCTGAGCACAAACCGGAGCAGGTGCCTTGGTTTGGCTTGCCTTGTTTGCATTTGCAGCCGTCAACCTGGTCGGAATTCTGATCCGATTGCTTTGCCGCCAACCTGTTCCTTATGGCAATCGTAGCGAGAATGGCTTTTCTATCATCAGCCGGGTCACAGTCCATATCGCACATATAAACACCCCTTCTATTGATTGTACTAAAAATCCCGCCTTTGCGGGCAGGATTTTCAAAGTCGAACTATCAAATAAACAAATCAATAGAAGATCAACTCAAAATCCCGCCGGCAAAGGCTTAAATACAGAAAGGGGAACAGGCTATGAGTTGATGTAGATAATTCATATTAAAGACAATTTAACAAAAATCGCCTTAAACGTCAAATAAAGTTTCAAATAGTCTTGGTTGCACTTACGCTCGGCCGAGCGTAAGTGCAACCAACTGGACTTAAAAAAATTATTACTATACTATTGCTTTTGGGAAGGAGGAATTTCATGCAACCCGCCAAGCGAATCGAGAATAGATACAAAGAAATCGATTTTGTTGTGGTTAGAGAAGTTGCAGACGCAAAGGGTCCGCTATACCGCCGCATTGAACCAAACAAAGATGTTCCATGCAGCGTAAAGTTTCCGAACAGCCCAATCCGTTGCGGCGAGCCATCCGTATTTGTCGGTTTAGCCGAAAATGGTTGTGTTGGCATGTGCGGCAACTTTGCCCACGTACCGCCGGGTCGTGTATACGAAAATGTTTAACACATGCAATTAGCGCACGCAGCCTTTCGGGCAGCGTGCGCTTCAACTTTTTTTATACCCTATGGCCTGTCATTGCGAGGAGCATCAAAGAACTATTTTAGCCGCGACGAAGCAATCTTTTTCAGGCTATTAAGATTGCTTCGCGTGTTGCCTAGTATTGCGCTCGCAATGACAATTGTTAAATTATTTTTTTATATAAATCTTCCCACTTGGGATTTTTTAAATTTACTAAATCAATTTTCTTTTGCCGTGAGCCTGCTTTAATTTGTTTTTCCCTTAAAATAGCGCTTTCTACACTTTGAGTTTCTTCAAAATAGACCAGCTTTGTAACGTTATATTTTTCTGTGAATCCTTTAGCTAAATGATTTTTATGTTCGTATACTCGTCGGATAAGATTATTAGTGACACCTGTGTATAAAACGCTGTTTGTGAAATTGCTTAAAATATAAACGTAATAGTGTTTCTCCATAACCCTCCTAAGGTTAAAGACTCCGGTAAAGATTGCTTCGCGTTTTGCTCAGTGTTACGCTCGCAATGACAATCAGTTACTGTCATTGCGAGGAGCATCAAAGAACTATTTTAGCCGCGACGAAGCAATCTTTCTCAGGCTGTTAAGATTGCTTCGCGTGTTGCCTAGTATTGCGCTCGCAATGACAAGAAGTGACTGGCCTAATGCTCGTGGTTAAACAAAATATCCAAATGCTGCTCGCGCAATTTTTTTAAGCCAGCGGAAAATTCTTTTACTCCCAAAATTTTTGCCAAATGCTGTCCGCCCATAAAGTGCGGGGAAATAACATAGTCCACGCCTTCTTCGTACAAAGTTTTAATTTCCGCTTCACTTTGGGCAATAAAAATCATTTTTGGCCTTGAGCGCTTGCCGTGGGTTAATCTTTTTACCGTATAAATTAATTCCATATTATCGTTAAAATCCGGCACTGTGGAAATAACCAGTTTGGCCATGGGCAAATTAATTTGCTCCTGCACAAAGCTGTCGGTAATATCCCCGCAAATCGCTTTAATCCCGCGGTTTGCATATTTTTCCACAATTTCCGGATTAAAATCCACCACCACAAATGCTATTTTCTGTTTTTCCAAAGTGTGGATTAAATGATGACCCAAGCGGTCCGCGCCCACCAAAATAATATGGTTTTTTAGCGGAACAACGTTAGCGTGCTTTTCCGCTATGCCGCCGCGAAAATCAAAAATTTTTAAAACCGGTTTTAAAAATTCATAAAAACTATTGGCATACATAATGCTGTAAGAAGAAAGCGCTATGGTTATCATGCCGATTAAAGTAATTAGCGCTAAATCTTTTTGCCCCAAATAGCCGAGGCCAAGCCCCGTGGTTATTAAAATAAAACTGAACTCGGAAATTTGCCCCACTGTAACGCCGGCAAAAAATCCGGTTCTCGGTTTATAGCCAAGCAGGCCTAAAAGCACCATAACAATTATCGGGTTGCCAACAAGTACAAACAAAGAAAGAATTATGGCCGGTACGGTTATTGAACCAAGACTGCTAAGCATCAGGCCCGAGCCCATAACAATAAAAAAGATGATAATAAAAAAATCGCGTATAGGGCGGATTTTCCCGCTTATTTCATAATGCACTCCGCTTCTGGCCAAGGATAAGCCGGCTAAAAAACCGCCAATTTCCAAAGAAAAACCCATAATCGGCATGGATACAAAAGCCGCAAGGCCGAGGGCCCAGGCAAGCGAGAACACCAGCATCAGCTCGTCGTTGTTGCCTATGTACTGCATTATTTTTGGGAAAACTTTTGCGCTTAGCCACCAAATAGTTAAAATTAAGATTAGGCCTCTAACGCAGGCCATCATTATAGTCTGCCATATTGGCAGGCTGGAATAGATTGTACTTTGATTTTGCCCAAGACTGGAAAGAACCACCAGCATTAAAATGGCAATAAAATCTTGCGTTAAAAAAATTCCCACCACCAGCTTGCCATACAAACTTTGCAAATCTTTTTTTTCGCTTAAAAGTTTGACAACAATAATCGTGGAAGAAAAAGTTAAAGCCGGCGCAATATACAAGCTGGAAATTGAGCTAAAGCCCAAAGCTTTTAAAATTCCGTAACCGGCCAGAGTGGTAAAAACCACTTGGCCAACGCCAACAAGCAGTGCGGTTTTGCCAATGCGCTTAAGCTGGCTAATATCCAGCTGCAGACCGACCATAAAGAGCAATAAGGTAATACCGACTTGCGCCAAAGAAGAAAAAGCATCGCTTTGGTGAAGCTGGTAAAAGCCAAGCGGGCCGACAATCAAACCGGTTATAATATAGGCAACAACGCTCGGTTGCTTAAGAAGACTAACCAAAAATGACACCAATCCGGCTAAAATTAAAACTGTGGTAAGCTCTAAAAATAAATTGTTCATTTAATTAAACAGTGTTTGGATTTTGATTTCAGATTGATTGATATTTATTTAATTATAACATGGGTTGAACAAAATCCAAAAATTAGTTAAAATAAAGCATACACCAATATGGATTTAGATATAATTTTTTTAATTGGCCCTCAGGGCAGCGGAAAAGGGACACAGGCGAAGATTCTTGCCAAACGTTTAGGCTTTTTTTATTGGGAAAACGGGGCAATTTTAAGGCAAATTTCCAAAGAAGAAACCCCAACCGGCAAACAGGTTAAGAGTTTAATAGACAACGGAACTCGTACTGACCTTGAAAATATTCCTGAATATAAATTAGACATAAAAGAACAAGGAATTACATTTCCTGTTGTTAAACCGCCCATAAAGGTAGAATATATTATGGATAAAAATC
>CAIWKW010000060.1 GCA_903913365.1 Candidatus Doudnabacteria bacterium
GCCAAAAATTATTTCCAAAATTCTGCTGGCGTTCAATTTTTTCTGTTCTTCTTCTGAGGCCAAAAGTTTCAGCAAAGCCCCGTAATCTTCCTCTTTGGTCACTCTAATAATTTCGTCCTGGGCTATTTTTGGCCTTAAAACTTTGCTGTAAAATTTTAGGGTTTGATTCAAACTGCGCTTGGAAATAAAATACAGGCTAATTTTATTTTTTTTGGAAAGCTCTTTCAGTTTTTCAAGCAATAAAGGATGGCTGGGATTGGTGGTGGCAATCCTTAAATCGTTCAGTTCTTTATAAAAAGGTACGGCACCCATTTCCTTGGCTTCCTGTTCGGAAAACATACCTAAAACGCTTAAGTCCACGGGAAAATTATGTAAATCAATATAAGGCAAGCCCAAAGACCCGGCCTGAGTCTGGGTTTCTTCTTCTTGCATTTTACGATTTAAATCATCCAAGCTTTCCTGAAGTTCCTGGGGGGTGCTGGATAAAAATTTGTTGGACATTTTGTTTCCTTTCAAGCTAAAAAATATTAATTGAGCTTGAAGTTAGGCTATTTTTTTGTTAACTATCTTATTAATATTATATCACAAGAAAAAAAACCATCCTATAAAATGCGGCTGGCCTTAGCTATTGCTACAGGGCTATTAATTATTGTTAAAAAAAGTTTTTATGGCCGCTAAAAAATGCTCTTCCTGATGTTCAACAGAGGACCCGGAAAATTTCTCTTCATAAACCCGGTAATTGCCCAAAATTAAACCTAACGGCTTGGCCTGACCGCCTAAAAGCTGTAACAGTTTTTCCGAAGCAACCTGCTCATGAACTGCAAAAAGCAAATTAACTTCTCCTTTTACCGGTTCGGATACCAACCCCAATATTTTATAGCCGCTCAAATTCTCGGCAAATTCTTTTAAGGTAGAAAAAATCTCCTTTTCATCGCTTCCCGATTTCTCAAAATCCGTTGCCGACAAGACCGAATAAATAATTTTCTCGTCTTCCAGAATCTTCATTTTTGCCAAGGCCCTGCCCCAAAGCTTAAGCAAAGACAAAGGCTTGGTTTTATAAATATGCTTAATAATTTCCTGTTGCCTGCCGCCAAGAGAAACCAAATCGCTGGCTTTCATAAAAGAACGGGGCGTGGTTTGTACGTGCTGAAAACTTTGTGTTTTTGTGATAATACCGGTTAAAAGACAGGTGGCGATATCTTCGTCTATTAGTTGAATCTCGTAAGCCTGAAACAGTTCCGCCAAAATTTCAGCCACCGATGTGGCAACAATGTCAACCAAATTTATAACACCAAAATATTCGTTATCTGCTTTATTATCAATGTTAATTTTTGGGGTTTCAAAAAACAAATCCGGATGCTTTTCTTGAATTATCCCAAAATCTTCCAGCGATTTTGCCCCGAGTGTTATAATTAAATCCACCGGATATTTTTCTTGAGAAAAACTTAAATCGGACGGAATAAATTCCTGATTTTTTGATTTTATGTAAATATGAACTTTTTCTTCGGCTGTCTGATAGCTGATTTCCTCAACTTTTTTTACAGATGAATCCACGGTAATAACCAAAGTTTTACCGCCATCCAGTTTATTCTTTATTAGTTTGGCGCCTGGCAAAAATTTTAAATTTTCATTAACAACCCCGCCGCTTATGACATCGGCCTCTTTTTGCAATTTTTTCAAAAATAACGCCAAAGCTAAACCGCTGGCCACACTGTCCGCTGTTAGGCTCTCGGGCAATAAAATTAAAATTTTACCGCTCTTTTTTATTAAATCAAAAGTTTGCTGCTGAACAGTTTGCTCCATAATCCTTTAAAATACTGGTTAACTCTCCCTGTTTTAGCTTATCTTTTTTATCTAAATCAACCGATTGATTAACCATTATATCCAATTTTACTTAAAGCGTCAATCCAGGTAAAATACATCTATACAGCCCAAAGTTAATGGCCGCAAACCCGTGCGGAAAATCCTATTTTTTTATAAACCTTTCCGGTTTTTTTGTGAGCCCAATACCCCATGGACAGACCTCAAATTATTCCACTAAACGAGATTCCAAAAGCCAGCCGAGAAATTGCCCAAAAACTTAAGGGTGGAGAAATTTTGGCTTTGGTCGGTCCTTTAGGCAGCGGCAAAACCACTTTTACCAAAACCTTGGGGAAAATTTTAAAAATCCGGCAAAAAATCACCAGTCCAACTTTTGCTTTAATGCATAATTTTTCCGGCCAACTGAAATCCGGAAAAAAAATTCAAATTTACCATTTGGATTTATACCGAATGAAAAATTTTAAAGAAGCTAAGGCGCTGGGAATTGAGGAATTTTGGGGGAAACCCGACACCCTGACAATTATTGAATGGGCCGATAAGATAAAAAAAAATCTGCCAAAAAAAGTTAAATTAATAAACTTTTTCTTACGGTGAATAAAAAACCTTTAAAAAAATACTTAATTCTTTTGGTTGTTCTTTTTGGTCTTTTTTCCGGAAATAAAACCAAAGCCCAACAAAATACTGCCGCTGCCGGCAATGCCGGCGGTTTTGTGTTTACTTACAAAAATCAAAATTTTTCCGTTGACCAAGCCGGCATAGACTCATGGAAAAGTTCGCAGGAAATTAACAGTCCGTTAATTTTTTTGAAACTTCCACTGGGTCCATTAGGTCTAATAGCCAACTCAACAGGAAAAAATTTGCCCGAAAAAAGCAACAGCAAAATATTTTATTTCAATTTAAATAAAATCTACACTTTTATAAAACAGCTCTCTCCTAAAATTAACGTTCCTTCCGTTGAGCCGGTTTTGAAAATTCAGGACAATCGGGCAACTTCGTTCACCCCTCCTCAAACCGGCCTGGAAATTAATATTTACTCCAGCACCCTGGCAGCGGAATCCGTTTTGGAAAATGGGGGTAATAATTTGGAACTAAAAATTTCCGAATCGCCGCCAAAAACTTCTTTAAGCGAATTAAACGGCCTGGGAATAAACGAACTGGTGGGTGAAGGCGTTTCCGCCTTTAAAGGAAGCCCGAACAACAGGAGACATAACATTGCCGTGGGCTTGGAAAAGTTTAAAGGTATAATTATTCCGCCAAATGAGGAATTCAGCTTTAATCAATACCTGGGGCCGGTAACGGCTGAGGTCGGTTTTTTGCCCGAGCTTGTTATTAAAGGGAGCGAGGGCACTATCCCCGAGCTGGGCGGAGGGCTATGCCAGGTTTCCACCACTGTTTTTCGCGCAGCAATGTCTGCCGGATTTCCAATTACCGACAGGCGCAACCATGCTTATGCGGTTCAATACTATTCCCCGCAAGGAACCGATGCAACCATTTATCCCGGCTCGGCAGATTTAAAATTTATAAACGACACACCGGCATCAATTCTTGTTTGGGCCTACGAGAAAGACCCTAATACTTTAATTTTTGATTTTTACGGCACAAAAGACGGGCGCCAAGTAACTTTAGAAAAACCCATTGTCTACGACAAACAAGCCGACGGCTCAATGAAAGCAACTTGGACCAGAATAATATTAAAAAACGGGGAAACTTCTACCAGCACTTTTAAATCGGTTTATCAACCGCCTGCTCTATTTCATAAAACCGAAAATTTTGTTTCTTCAACGGGTACCATTGTCAGCAGTTTAAAACCCCCTGCTGTTAAAGCCCAGTAATGCTTAAGTCGGTTGGCCTGCGGACCCAAAATATAGTAAACTATGTTTAAGAAATATTCTTTTACCGGTCCCACCAAAGAATCAAGTGCGCACCCCGCAATTTAAAACATCATTGTAATCGACTTGTGCTTTAACTTATATGATTCAATCTAATACAGACGAAAAACCGAACAACAACCCCGCAGAGTTAGAGGAAGAAGAAATTGTCATAGAACAAACCTTAAGACCTCAAGGGCTGGATGAATATGTTGGCCAAACCGGGGTAAAAAACAATTTAAAAATAATAATACAAGCGGCAAAAAAACGCGAAGAAATTCTTGAGCATTTATTGTTTTATGGTCCTCCTGGTTTGGGAAAAACCACCCTGGCGTTTATTGTGGCCAAAGAGATGGGGAAAAACATTAAAGTTACTTCCGGACCGGCCATTGAAAGAGCCGGGGACTTAGCCTCGCTCTTAACCAACCTCAGCGAGGGAGACGTATTATTTATAGATGAAATTCACAGGCTGAACAAAGCCGTGGAAGAAGTTTTGTACCCGGCCATGGAAGACTATGTTTTGGATATTATTTTGGGTAAGGGCCCGGGCGCACGCAGCATTAGAATGGAGTTGCCAAAATTTACTCTAATTGGGGCCACAACCCGCATTGGACTAATCTCTTCGCCTCTTCGAGACAGATTTGGAGCGACCTATCGCTTGGAGTATTACCCCAAAGAGGATTTAGAAAAAATTATTTTTAGAAGCGGACAGATTTTAGGCGCTGAAATAAACCAACCGGCCGCCGAAGAAATGTCCGGACGCAGCCGTTTTACCCCCAGAATAGCCAATCGGCTCCTTAAAAGAGTCAGAGATTTTGCCCAAGTCCAAGGCCATGATACAATTAATTTAGACATAACAAAACAGGCTCTGGATTTACTTGAAATCGACAATCTGGGATTGGATAAAAATGACCGCAGAATTCTGGAAACCCTTATCAATAAATTTTCCGGCGGACCTGTTGGCTTAAATACCCTGGCCGCCGCCACCGGCGAAGAAGAAGACACCATTACCGATATCCATGAACCCTTTTTAATTAGACTTGGCCTAATCGCCAAAACCCCAAAAGGACGAGTTGCCACAGAAGCAGCCTATAAGCACCTAAATATTCTTGAGCCTGCCAGCAGGCAAAAAACATTGTTATAGTAAATGAGCAAAAATGACAAAAACGACGGAAATTAAAAAAATTATGGACCCAACATTTTTGTCACTTTTGTCATTTCTTTAATTTTTGTCATTTCTTTTTATGAATCTCTCCAACCCCACCAACCTACTAATTGCCGGAGTCTATTATGTTTTAACCGGAATTTTAACTTTCTTTTCGGCTTTTGGCATATATATATTAATTCGCTACGGTAAATCAACCCCGCTGGCCTTTACAGTTTCGGTTATTTATGGATTTTTGTTTTTGACAATCTTGGCACAAAGCTACAACACCCTAAACAGTCTCTTGGCCTAATAATTTATGCATAAACTTTTTCCCAGTCAATTAGCGGACGAACAAATTTACCTTATCATTAGAGAGGATTGGGTTTATTTATTTTTAAAAGTTTTGGTCTGGATATTTTTTGCTTCAGCCCTGGTTATGTTTAACCGGTTTGCCAATGCCAATCTTCCTGATTTATTTGTAGGCACTTGGGGGCAAATTACTTCTCTTTTTTCCCAGGTTTATACGCTATTTTTAACCTTAAGCCTATTCTTAATTTTCGTTTTTCATTACTTGAGCATCCAGATAATCACCGGCATTAGAATTGTTGACATAAAACAAGAAGGCCTTTTTTCTCACACAATTTCCGAACTACACATAGACAAAATAGAAGACGTTACCAGTGAAACCAACGGACTGCTGGGAAATATTTTCGGCTACGGCAATGTTTTTGTTCAAACCGCGGGGACCGTAGAGCGCTTTGAGTTCATCAACATCCCCGATCCGGCCGGAGTGGAAAAACTGATTTTGGATCTTTACGAAAAAAATTCCAATTTTGCAAAAGATGCGGAAAACAACTCCTAATATCAATTAATCTCAAACAATATCTAATAATATCTTATTATCTTTTTATACAAAATGATACTTATGGATACTAATAGATATTTATGGATACTAAAAAATGTACGCTTTAATTGTTGCCGGAGGCAGCGGCACGCGTCTTTGGCCGGTTAGCCGGAAAAAAAACCCAAAACAACTGCTTAAATTTGTCGGCGATAAAACATTACTCGAGCTGACTTTTCGCAGACTTCAAAAGAAATTTCCTGCCCGGAATATTTTTGTTGCCACCACAACCAAGTACGCTAAGCTGGTACAAAAGCAATTGCCCAAGGTTCCAAAAAACCATTTTTCCCTGGAACCGGAAATAAAGGACCGAGGGCCGGCCATTGCTTTGGCGGCTCTAATAATGCATCACCACAACCCTGACTCAAGCTTTATAACCGCCTGGTCGGACCATTACATAAAAGACGAATCCGCCTATTTTCAGATTTTAAAAGATGCTGAAAACTATTTAAAACTCGACCCGGGAATTTTTTTAACAATTGGCGCGCAGCCGACCTCGGCCCACACAGGCCTTGGTTATATTGAAAAAGGTAAACTGATTAAAAATTCCCAGGGAACGGATATTTATAAAGTAAAGAGATTTAAAGAAAAACCGGATAAAAAAACCGCGGAACGGTTTATAAAAAGCGGAAAATTTTTATGGAACACCGGATACTTTATCTGCAAATCCGCCACGCTTCTGGAATTATACAAAAAACACTTACCAGAGGTTTATAACCTGCTCCTAAAAATAAAACCTTTTATCGGTACCGGCAAGCAGCAGGAGAAGATAAATCAATTTTATACCCTAATGCCCAAGGTTGATATTGAACGGGGCTTAATCGAAAAACTGAGCAATGTGGGGGTGTTGCCTGCCACGTTCGGCTGGGCGGATATTGGCAGCTGGAAAGTTATTAAAGATGTCCTGTCCGAAGAAAATGAGAACCTGACCAAAGGTAATGTGGTAAGTCACAATACCAGCCGCAGCTTAATATACAACCATGAAAAAAAACTGGTTACGGTTGTAGGCTTGGAAGACTTAATAGTGGTAAACACCAAAGACGCCCTGCTAATAGCCAGCAAGCAAAACAGCGAACAAGTAAAAGAACTGGTGGAAAAAATGAAACAGGATAAAAAGCTTCTGAAATATTTATAGCCAAATTTTTAAAATCCCCCGCTAAGCGGGGGTTTTTTGAAGTTTAAAATACAAGTCCGGACAGTTTAACCCGGGTAAGTTGGGAAAATAATATTAATTCAGAACCTTAAGGTTCAGGGAACAAAAAATTTTATCTTATTTCTTTCCACTCATCATCGGCTGAATGGTTAAAAATGACCAGGGAAAGCCAGTTCTTTGACCACTGCCACAAAAGCTTTGGCCAGCCTATGGCATGGGGCCTGCGGCCCGTATGGTAAACCAAAAGTCTTGGATCGGTTTTAGTATGGCCAACTTTTATCAAACGCCTAAATAAATCCTGGTCTTCGTCCACAGCAAGATCTTCCCGATAACCTTTTATCTTTTTAAAGACCGAGGTTTTTATCATGCCAAACTCTCCGCAACCCGCTCCGGTTTTAAAAATATTGTTATGTAAACTAAATGACCAGTTGGAAAGTATACCGTAGCCGATTTTATCGCCTATTGTTTCCATTTCAGGAAAAACTTTTAACCAGCCACCCACGGCGACCAGTTGGTCATCGGTTCTAAAATGGTTCATCGCTCTTTCAAAAAATTTATCAATATTAAAAATATAAACATCCGCGTCCAAAAACACCAAAAACTCACCCGTTGCCACAGCAGCTCCGGCATTGCGCCCCTGGCCTATGGTTTGCCTAACCGGCACCAAATGCTCTACCACCTTATCCGCAAGCCCCCTTGCCAAACTTACTGTTTTGTCTTTGCTCCCGCCGTCGGAAACAATAATCTCATACTCAAAATTCTTTATTTCTTTCAGGTTGCCAAGCACCTTGGTAATTACCTTTTCTTCATTGAGCGTAGGAATAATAAATGAAATCATAAATATTTGTTATCTATATAAATGAGCCGGACCACATTTGACCTTTAGCACGGCCCCCGGGAGTTCCTCAAAAAAGCAAACCCTTACAAATCTCTCTTCAAAAACTGGCCCTTAAAATAGCGCCCGGCTCCGTAAAGTGCAAGAATAACAATTATAGTTAAACACGCAACGAAAGCTATTTTAAAACCTTTACCGATTAAAGTATAAACTTGGCCAAAAAAATAGCCCAAAAGCAATAATAATCCAGTCCAAACAAACCCTCCCAAAAAATTAAACAGAGCGTATTTTTTAAAAGATACCCTGACCATGCCGGCAGCAATTAAGGTTGCCAAGGCAAAACCAAACCCCATGGTAATTTTAGAAATAAATAAAATTTTTGTCTGATGTTTTTTAAAAAACTTTTCAATTTTTTCTAACAACTCAGGCGTTATACTGAGATACTTACCCCAGCGCAACGCAAAAGGACGACCGCCATAAAAACCCACGGCATACCAACCCAAATCCGCCACAAAATCACCCAACATTAATGTTAAATAAATAGGCCAAAAATAAAAAAGACCCAGCCTTAATAAAGCCCCGCTGGCCACCATAACCATCGGGCCTTCAATAATTGCCAGAAAAAAAGTCAGCACATACCGGTAATAAGAAAGACCGGAAAGAAAATTTTGAACAATTGCCACAATGGGCATACGTAATGAGTTACTATTTTACCTGCCTTTGCCAAACCTTATGTTAAAATCACTTGTCTAATTTTACAACCTTTTCCCATATCTGGCCAATCTTACACCTCTGTATAAATGGCAAAAACCACTGCTTTTCCTAAAGCCTGATTCAAAGCGAATATAATCCTTTTCGACAATAGGGTTATTTTTGAGGCCACCTCACGCGAAAGGCAGGCAATTTTTAATACGCCATTTTTGAAATCCAGCACCTGAGTCAGCTCTTTTACACCGTCTACAAAAGCTTCGGCAACCGTATGCCAATGCTTGGCGGTTTTATATTTATAATAGGCTGTTTCCAAATGATACTGCTTGGCGGTTTTATTAATCATTTTATCTATTTTTGCAAAACCGACATGGCTATTGATTTTTGAATTCATTTTGTTTCAAAATTTTAATTTTCCAATTGTTTTTCCTGCTCCTCTTCCTCAACCACAGCCGGGGTTAGTGTTATATGCTGCGCCGGCATCTCCAAAGGATGGGTAGTGGTAATAAACGTTTGAAATTTTCCCTGTAAATATTTCAATAAAAAGGTTCTTCTGGTTTCGTCCAGTTCCGATAAAACATCGTCTAAAAGCAAGATTGGTTTTTCCTCACCCTTGCTTAAATACTCGAGCTCAAGAATTTTTAATGCCAGCACCTGGCTTCTGAGCTCTCCTCTTGAAGAAAAAGGCGACAAAAATAAACCATCGCTCTTTAACGAAAAATCATCTCTATGCGGTCCAACCAAACAAGACGCCAGTAATTTTTCTCTTGATGACAAGGCCAGCAGTTTTTCTCTAAAACTTTGGCTTATTTCGGCAACCGCATCACCGGGCAGGGTTTCATAACTAACTTCCACCGGGCGGTGAAAACCGGAAATTGTCGTGTAAACATCGGCAATGCCGGTGTTCAAAAAGTTAACGAAAGTTTTTCTTTCCGCAATTATGAAACTGCCCAAGCTCACAAGCTGCTCATTCCAAACATCCAAATCAAGCCCGTTATTCCTCCCGGCTTTAATATCCTGAAGTAATTTATTTTTTTGAAAAAGTACTTTTTTATATCTTCCCAAAGCATCCAAATACTCCGGATTTTTCTGAGAGAGAACCATGTTTAAATATTTTCTCCTGGATTCCGGAGTTTTTGTAAACATATCCACATCAGTTGGATCAAATATCACCACACTAATAAAACCTTGCGCCTGCCTTCTTTTGGTTTTAACTCCGTCAATCAAAAAGTTGGCGTAAATTTTTTCCCTTTTTTCCAAAAAAATATTGAGGGTGTGGCTTTGACCTTCCTTTTCCAAAACCAGACCGAGCTCCAAAGAGTTGGAGTTTTTTAAAAAAATAAATTCCGTGTCGTCACGAAAAGATTTAAACAGTGAGGCAAAATAAACCGATTCCAAAAGATTGGTTTTTCCCACAGCGTTTGGCCCGGTCAAAATTATTGTGTCCCCGGTTATATCAATATTTAAGCTTGGGTAATTGCGAAAATTCTTTATTTGAATATTTTTTATCTTCATTTAAGTAAAAGTTATCTTAAACGCTATTAATAACACTGTGTTAAACGCCGGCGCTTATACGGCACTATTGCTATAACACCTATTCCACTTTTATGATTTTATCGGCATAACCAGATAAACATAATCCGTTCTACCTTCTGGCACCAAAAGGCCGGGGGAATTGTCATCTATGGTCTTTATTATAACATTATTCGACTCAATACTTCCCAAGCTTTCCAAAACATAATGATGGTTAAAAGTTATTTCACACCCGTCCCCGTCAATTTTTGAAGGCAGCTCTACAACGCTTTTTCCCAAATCAGCCGATTCCGCAGTTAGAATTAACTGTTGTTTTTTTCCGGAAAACTCAAACTTAATACTGTTTGTATTCCTACTGAATATTGAGGCCGCTCTAAGAGCACTTACCAACTGACTTTTATCTGTGGTGGTAATGGTTTGAAAGTTTGTTGGAATTATCTGCTTATAATCAGGGTACGACCCATCAACCAACCTGCTTATTATTTGGGTTTCGTTAAAACTTACCGCTGCTTGAGTTTCGTTAAAAACAATTTCCAATACACCTTTTTGAAGACCGATAATTCTTGAGATTTCCGTTACTGTTTTTTGGGGTATTATTACCGGGTTAAGTTGTGAATTATTTTTCAGGTCCATTGTTTTCTCCGCAAGTCTATACCTGTCTGTGGCAGCAACTTTCAGTTCTCCCGGTTTCTCAGAACCCATATAAATTCCGCATATTTCCTGCTGGGTTTGATTAGTCGAAGCGGCAAACACCACCTGGTCAATGGTTTTTTTAAATTCTTGGGCATCCAAGCTAATTTTACTACCACCTTCTAATTTTGGGATTAGTGGGAACTCTTCCGGTGGTGAGGTTTTTAAGTTGGTGTGATAGTTTTCCGTTTCTATTTTCAGGCTTTCTTTTTCTGTTTCCAGAGTGATATTCTTATTTGGCATGTTGTTTATAAGGTCGGTAAAGGTTTTGCTTGTAACCGTTGTTTCACCCTCTTCTTCTACCTTACCTCTTATTTGGGTTGTTATTGCCACCTCGAGGTTGGTTGAAGATATCTTCATCACCCCGTTTTCTGTTTTCAGTAAAATATTTCCCAGAATAGGGAGGGTGTTAGAGGAAGAAATAATTCTTCCTGTTACAGACAAACCGTTTTTTAGGTTTTCCTGGGTGCATATTATTTTCATATACCTGTTGTTAATAAATTAATTTATATAAAGTCTGTTATTAATATAATAGCTGTTGATTGGTGGATAAGATAAAAAACAGTTTTATTTAAAGGGTTAATCTTTCTGCTTGTTTGTTGTTTGTTCGGTGTATATCTTTTGGTAAACGGTTTTGTTGTGTGGTGGTTTTTAGTTTTTCACACAATTTTTATTTAAGTGAACAATTTATCAAGGATTAAATCCACCTCTTGTTTGAACACCTGTTTATCTAATATCATGTTTTCCACTTTGTCCACAGCGTGCATTACGGTAGTGTGGTCCCTCCCCCCAAAAAAGTCGCCAATTGAGGGAAAAGAATTATCTAACTCTTTTCTGATTAAATACATCGCAATTTGCCTTGGCTTAACAAATTCTTTTTTTCTGGATTGCTTTATTAAATCATCCATGCTGATGTTATAAAATTCAGCCACAGATTCGGCAATTTTTTTTATTGAGGTAACGCGTTTTTTTGCGCTGACAATACTGGCAAGAATGGTTTTTGCCTGCTCAAGAACCAACCCTTTGTTTTCCATTTGCTGGTAAACTGCCAGGCGGTTCAGGGCTCCCTCAAGTTCTCTGATGTTATTTAAAACATTTTCAGCTATATAAAACAAAATATCTTCGCTTATACTTACCCCTTTTTTCTCCATTTTATTGCGCAGTATGGCTATTCTGGTTTCCAGATCGGGTGGTTGAATATCGGCTACCATCCCCCATTCAAAGCGGGATATTAACCTTTGCTCGATAGCCGGAATTTCTTTCGGTGGTCTGTCCGATGTGATGATTATTTGTTTTCCTTTATCGCGGAGTTCGTTGAAAGTGTGAAAAAACTCTTCCTGGAAACCTTCTTTGCCGGCCATAAATTGAATATCGTCAATTAATAAGGCGTCGACATTGCGATATTCTTTTTTAAACTCATCCATCTTTTTTTGGGCAATAGCGTTAACGTAGTCATTGGCGAATTTTTCGCTGGTAACATATAGAATTTTAGCTTTCGGATTGTTTTGCAACAACCCGTGTCCGGCTGCGTGCATTATGTGGGTTTTACCAAGACCAACCCCGCCGTATATGAAAAGAGGGTTGTATTGTGTTCCTGGGTTTTTGGCAACCGATTGGCTTGCGGCATTGGCCAGTTCATTATTTTTTCCTATTATAAGCGTATCAAAAGTATATTTTGGGTTTAGCCCTGAACTGGTTTCAAGTAAGCCATTTTTTCCCATTGGTTCTTCTGTTTGTTGTCTGGGGTTTTGCTTGGTTTGCTGAATATTTACCGGTTTTGAAGCATTCCCAACCTGGTATTTAATTTCTTTTATTTCCGGGGCCAATGATTTTAAGGCTTTTAAAATTTCGTGGTGGTATTTGGCAGCTATCCAATCTCTGTTGAAAGCACTAGGGACAATAATTGTAATGTGGTCTGAGCCACGTTCCGCAATGCTGGTGTTTTTGAACCAGGTATTAAAATTAGCTTTGCTTAAAGAAATTTCCATGCTACCTAAAATTGCCTGCCATAACTGTTGATTGTTCATTGTGTTTGGTGTTTTTGATTAAGTGGTTTTTTATCGGCGCCCCAGCCGGGGGATTTTTTCAAGTTATCAATACTTATTCTAACAGGGACTTATCAACATGTAAATTGATGAAAAATGAGCTTGTTTAAAAGGTATTATCTTAAGCTTGTTAACAAACTGTGGATAAAGTGTTCCTATGCAACAGACCAATTTTTTTTATTAATTACTGTTGACTATTTGGGACTTTTTCTTTATAATTATTTAAGATATTTTATAATCCGAATACATAAAAAGGGCAATTCCGGGAATATTTTTTTATATTAACCCGCAAAGCTTTTTTATATTTGGGAAAGCGGAATTTTTTTTATGAAGCGAACTTATCAGCCAAAAACCAAAAAAAGAGTTAGGGTTCACGGTTTTTTAAAGCGTATGCAAAGTAAAACCGGACGCAATGTTCTTTCTAGGCGCAGAGCAAAGGGCAGAAAAAAGCTAACCGTTTAATTTTTGGGCAAACCCTATTTGTATTTAACCCTTTTGCATTATTATGCTAAAAAAAATAAATAGATTGTCTAAAAGGGGTGATATTCAAGCGGTTTTTACAAGAGGGAGGATTTTTTTTAATCCTTATTTTAACGTAAAATCGTTAGCGTCAAAATCAGGGAAGCGTTTCGCGATAGTAATTTCCACAAAAGTATACAAGAAGGCTGTTCTGAGGAACAGACTTAGGAGGGTTCTAAGGGAGTGCCTTAAAAATAATCTGTTGAATATTAAAAGCGGTGATTATGTTATTATTGCTAAGCCAAAGGTTTCTTCAATAACTGAGACGGAAGCATTAAAGAACTTTTCATTGGTTTTTTCCAAGGTAATAAATGACAGAAGATATTAAAAATTTCTTTTCTTTTCTTTGTAGCCTCCCTAAGCGCATGGTGGTTCTTTTAATTTTGGCTTATCAGGCAACCCTTTCTCCGGATCATGGCTGGCTAAAAGAAAAATATCCTCACGGATACTGCCGTTTTTATCCTTCTTGCAGTGAATATTCGAGAATATCAATTAATAAGTTTGGTTTGGCAAAAGGCTTGTTTTTGTCCGTTGCCAGGCTGCTAAGATGCCATCCTTGGGCTGAGCCAAGGGTTGACTCTGTGCCGGAACGATTTTAATTCTCATGAATTATCTCTATCTAGTTTATTCAGACCTTATTTACAGGCCAATTCTAAACTTATTGGTATTTTTTTATAATATTATTCCCGGCCATGATATTGGGGTTGTCATTATTGTATTGACCGTTGTTATTCGCTTGCTTCTGGCCCCGAGTTTCCATCATTCCCTAAAGAGCCAGAAAGCGATGAACGATTTGCAACCAAAGCTTAATGAGCTTCGTGAGAAGTATAAGGACAATAAAGAAGCCCAGGCAAAGGCTATGATGGATCTTTACAAAGAGCATAAAATAAATCCAATGGCTTCCTGTTTGCCGATATTGCTTCAGCTGCCTATTCTTATCGGCTTGTACCAAGCTTTTAGAGTTGCTTTGAATCCTTTAATCGATATTAAAATAAGATTGGCCGGTTTATACAGTTTTGTTCATCTTCCGGCAAATATAAATCCAAACTTTTTTAAAATTATTAATTTGTCAAAGCCGAGCGTAGTTTTGGCTGTATTGGCAGGCGCGGCCCAATTTTGGCAGTCAAAAATGATGATGCCAAAAATTTCCGGGCAGTCGGATGCCACCACCAAAGCCCTTAGCATGCAGACTACTTACGTTTTGCCGGTGATTAGTATAATCATTGCCTTAAAATTGCCAGCCGGATTGCCGCTTTACTGGATTGTGACCACTTTGTTTGCCGTGGCCCAGCAATACTATATAATGAGAAATAAAGCAACTAACAACTAGTTGGTAGTAAAGTAGATGGTAGCCAAACTGTTTGGCTAACCACTACCCACTACTTCCTACTCCCCTAACGTTATGACCGATTATAACAAGATAGAAATAGTAAAAAACATAATTGCTGAAGTTTTAGAAAAATGCGAGATAAAAGCTTCTGTGGAGTTTGAAGAAAGCATTACCAAGGGTTTGGTTTTTAATATTAGTACGCCGGACTCCTATCTCTTAATTGGCAGGCAGGGAGCCACACTGCATAGTTTTCAAATTCTTGTCCAGTCGTTGGCTGTAAAAAAATTAATGGGCCAGCAGGGACAGAGCGAGCCGTTTTGGTTCACAGTTGATGTGGATGATTACAAAAGAAAGCGCGAATGGTTTTTAAAAGAAACCGCCAAAGCGGCCGTGGACAAAGCCAAAATGACAGGCCGGGCCCAAGCGCTGGAACCCATGCCCAACTACGAACGCCGCCTGGTCCACGCTTACTTGCAAGAACATTGTCCGGAAGCGGAAAGCAGCAGTATTGGCGATGACCCTTACAGAAAAGTGATTATCAGAATAAAAAAGTAGTTTTACAGCTTTACAGTAAATCTTCTGTAAAAATCACGGCCGTGATTTTTACAGAAGATAGTTTTAACCTTTTTTTATTTAAAACCCCTCCAAGTGAAGCGAGGGGTTTTAAATTGGTAGTTTATAAAATATTATTAGCGAACAATCATTTTTAAAATTAAGTTTCCCAGAAGCTTGCTGCCGGCAATAATTGCTATGGCAACCAACAAGTGTCTTATTATTTGCTGCCAGTGATTTATTTTTTTGCTTTTGGCGATTAAATAACTTAGGATGGCGAGCAAAAGCAAACCCCAGACAGAGGAAATAATAAAAGCGGTTAGTGAAGAAAAAGATAAAACAATTAACACAAAAGTAGTCACAAGCAGCAATCTGACAAAAAAATTTCCATATGTAAATGAATTAACGTCTCTGTCGGAAGCTCCTTCGGATTCTTTGTATATATGAAGGCCAAGGGTGTCGGAAATGTTATCCGCAACAGCAATAATTAACAGGCCGGTAACTATGCCTGTCTTGGCAGTATCCCCTTGAGTCAGCCCGGCAATCAATCCCATACTGGTGGTAATTGCCGCTGTGGCGCCAATGCTGAATTTATTTATATTTATCATTTTGAAGATTGTCGATTTTAATTTAAATAATTTTTGCTGATTTTGTCGGCTGAACAGTTAATATAAAGCCAGTACTATCCAAAATACCATGGCCAAGTCGTTTTTAAAATAGGGATTGTCGACCAGGCCTTGGAAGATAATGGCAATAAGGAAGAGAGCTACGGATAAGGCAATCGTCTTGTGATAATTCTCAGTTTCGACCTCTCTGTCACTCGGCCGTCGTAAAGATCTCCCGTAGGGAGACACTCGTGACATCCCCCCTTGCCAGTCCTCGACTCTGAGGGACGAGCCCTCAGGCTCGGACTCGAATGAGGGGAGAAGGGCTCTGGGGCGAAGACCTCGGTAAATAAATATCCAGGCCAGGCCGATAAAACTGATAAGGCCGAGTAGTCCGGTTTCCACCCAAAAGTCCAAAAAAATATTATGGGGAAAATTGTGGGTGTCGGTAAGACCGGGGTCTGTGTTTAAGGTCTGCCAATTTTTACCAAAGCCCGTAAGGCCAATGCCAAAGACCGGGTTTTCTTTAATTGCCTTAATCCCCGTGTCCCAGAGTGAGAAGCGGGAGACAGCCGATTTTTTCGCCGTACAGGGGCAAAAGGAAGCGCCAGCGGAGGTTTGGCACGGAGACAATAACAATAACTATAACAATAACCGATGCGAAGAAAATTTTTCTAATTTTTTTGTCAGCGGCAACAATTAAGTAGATTCCCATGGCCGCGGCGAGCCCGAGCCAGCCGGCGCGTGACAGGGAAAGGAGAAGGCCAGCACCGCCGAGAAGCCAAAGAATAATTTTAAAACATTTAACCTTTGATATTTGACCTTTGACAGATTGCGTCAAATCAGGAATCAAAAAGGCCAAGAGAGGAGCGCACCACAGGGCATAAAAATTTGGGTGAATGAAAAAGCTTAAGGCGCGTTTTGGTTCGTCGCTGTTGCCCCACCAGGCTGGTGGCAATCCGAGCAGGGTAAAGTACTGCAGCGCTCCGTAAATGCCGGCAAGGGCAAGTAGCAAGTAGCAAGTGTTAAGTAGCAAGGTTTTAGATTTTGGGCTTTTATGGAAAACAAAGTTTGCAATAAAAAACAGGGAAATGGGCTGGAGGAATAAAACAATGAATTGTCCTAGATTGGCACGATCCGCTCCCCCGGCAAATAGCCCCACAAGGCCGGATAAAAAAAATAAAACGATGAAAAACAGAACTTTTTTATCAAGGGTTTTTATTAATCTGAAAAATTCTGGTAACTGTTTTTTTACCAGCAGAAAAATAAAAAATATTAGCCAGACAAAAAAGACCCAGAGCATTAATACATCTGCCGGTAAATGCAAAACACTAAGCTTAAAAACATAAGCCGGGGTCAGAATAAAAGTCAGCAAAACTAAGTATTGCATACGTAATAGATATTAATTGATATTGGGATATTAAGATATTGTTTGTGGCGACCAGTTTCAATTAATATCTATAATATCCATCAATATCGAGATTTTGGCTATGGTACGCTGGAGCGGATTTTTTTTGACGTTACTCCTTCCGTGGTTTTGGCGTAAATTTGATAATTGCCGCTTGGGGGAGGGTTTTGCCAGCTGAGAGTATAGGAATAACTGTTTACCAAATGGTCAACGTTTGTGGCCGCGCCGATTAAGGTTTCCTGTCCGCTTTGGTCTTGGTAGAAAAAACTTACATTACTGTAAAGCTTGTTGCTGGAAGCTGTTAGATTTACCGGAAATTGCAGCAGGCTTTGGTCGGAAGGTTGATCCAAATTAAGCGGCGAGTTGGCTTGAACTGTTATGTTGGAGCTGGTGTCTCCGGTTGCCCCGCTACTGTCCACAACGTGGATGGCCAGGACATGCGGACCGTCGCTTAAATTTTTACTGACTGTAAAAACAAATGGCTGTGATGTCATACTTTGATAAAACAAGCCGTCTATGGACAAATCCATTCTGGAAATAGGGCTTGAGGAAAAAGCGTTTACGGTAACCTTAAAAGGAATTTGAGAAATTATCGAACCGTCGGCCGGGTCCGCAATGGTTGCGGAAGGTCCTTGTCCGCTGTTGTTTTGCCCAATAATTTGGGATCCTCCCGGTGGGTAAACGTAGCCATTGCCAATAGCCCACTGCACAACAGGGTCTTCCCAGTTTGGGTTATTCGGCATTTCGCTGTGAAGATTGGTGTAGGGTTTGTAAATAATGTTTCCCGGCGAGGTGAGGCTAGTGGCTGGTAGTCCGGTGGCTGAATCAAAACCGACTTTTACGTGCAGGCTGTCATAAGCCACAGGCGTAGAATAGTCGGCGAAAGTTTCGGATTTTGTTTCCGGCGTGGCATCGGTTGGCAGTTTTCCGGAAACACTGTCCACTGTAATTTGTTGAATACCTTGAGGCACGGTAAATGTTTCTGCCGGGGTTCCGGCCAAAGCTTGCTGCATAAAGTCGTGCCAAATTGGTGCGGCCACAACCACGCCGTCAGCTCCTTTGGTTAGCAGCGTGCCGTCGTTATTGCCTGCCCAAACGCCGGCAACTAAAGAGGGTGTAAATCCTAAAGTCCAACCGTCTTTCCAATTTTGAGTCGTACCGGTTTTTGCCGCTACTGTTCTGTCGGATAAAATAAGTGGAGAATTTGAGCCGAAAACAAAACTGCGGGCGCTGTTGTCTGTCATAATACTTATCAGTTCATAGGCTGCTTCGGGGTCTAATACGGTTTGTGGTTTGCTTTGATATTGTTCCAAAGTTTGTCCTGCTTTGTCCAGAATTTTTAAAATTGGTGTTTCGGGATTTTTTATTCCTTCATTGGCCAAGACCGAATAGGCGGCAACATGATCAAGCAGCCTTACTTCGCATCCGCCTAAAACTAAAGACAGTCCACAATCAGCCAAAGGGCTGGTAATTCCCAGGTCGTGGGCGGTTTGAACGGCGTTATTAACACCAACCAAGGCCAGAGTTTTTACTGCCGGAACGTTTAAGCTCCCGGCCAGCGCTTGCCTCATGGAAACCGGTCCGTACTCTTTGCTATTGTAGTTGTGGGGAATATAATCTTTACCGTTGTAGGTTCCAAAATTTGTGACAACGTCAACCAGCATGGAAGCCGGAGCAAAGCCAAAATCTTTTTTAAAAGCCGTTACATAAACGTATGGTTTAAAGCTGCTGCCTGGTTGTCTTTGTGAAAGGGCTACATTCACGTTGGGTTCGAACCAGCAATTTTTCCCCGGGGTGCAGCCTTTGGGTTCTGAGTCGCCAAAATAATCTTTGCTGCCTACCATGGCTAAAATTTGGCCCGTTTTCGGATCTATTGCCACTAAGGCCGCGTTATGGGCATTGTATTTTACGCTGGTTTTATCAACGTCATTTTTAACCACGGTTTCGGCAATTTGCTGAAGTTTTGGGTCCAGCGTGGTGTAAACTTGCAGGCCTCCCTGCTCCAGGGTAATTTCGCCGTACTTGCTGGATAAATAATCTTCCACCCAAAGCACAAAGTGCGGAGCTTTTATGCCGTTTGTGGCCAGTGAGAATTTTACGTTTTCTGCTTTGGCTTTTTGCTCCTGATCCTGAGTAATGTAGTTTTGCTGCTGCATTGCCAAAAGTACTTGATTTTTTCTGTCTGTTAGTGCTTGCGCATTTGGCCCCAAGGGGTTGTAGAAGCTCGGAGCTTGAACCAGCGCGGCCAGGTAGGCGCTTTCCGCCAAGTCCAGTTCCGAGGCCTGTTTGTTGAAGTAAGTCTCGCTGGCAGCTTGAATGCCGTAGGCATTGTGGCCGTAAGGGATTTCATTTAAATAAAACTGTAAAATTTGGTCTTTGGAAAAACGCGCATCAATGGCAACGGCTAAAATGGCTTCCCGAATTTTTCTGTCCCAGGATTTATTGTCGGTTAGGAGTGCGTTTTTTACGAACTGTTGGGTAATGGTGCTGGCACCCTGGCTCTTGCGTAAAGTTAGAACGTCGGCAATGGCGGCACGGGCGATTCCGGTAAATGAAATACCGCCTTCTTTATAGAAGTTTTTGTCTTCAATGGCAACTGTGGCATTTTTAGCGTTCGGCGAAATTTGGTCCAAGGTGACTTGAGTGCGCTTGTATTCGCCGTGAATTTCATAAAGCAGGCTGCCGTCGCGGGCAAAAATTTTTGTGGATTCAGGCACATCTCGATTAAGAAGTTTGCCAGGATCCGGCAGGTCTTTGGTGTAGTAAAGAAATAAGACGGCCACAAGCAAAATTCCCAAAGCAAAAATTCTGAACAGCCAAGTCAGCACTGTTTTAAGGTTCCATTTGAATTTCCATTTTTTTGCCCTAACTTTTATGTCTTTGCTTGTGGAAGTTATTTTGGGCGGTTTGTAGCTGTAAACACGCATTATTGTATGAAAATAGTTATAAAGTTATCCTTTAAAGAGGTTCTGGATGAATTATACCCGTTTTTCCGGTTTAAGAAAAATGCTATAATAGAGCTAAATTGAAGATTAAAGATTTTAGATTTATGAATGATCCAATAGATGAGTTATTAAATCGCGGGGTGGAGGAAGTAATCGATAAAAAAGAGTTGGAGCAGCTTTTAAGATCCAAAAAAAAGCTGAGGATAAAATTGGGAATAGACCCAACATCCCCCAATATCCATATTGGCCGAGCAGTTGTTTTGTGGAAGCTGAAGGCTTTTCAAGAACTGGGTCATAAAGTGGTTTTTATTGTTGGTGATTTTACAGGTTTAATCGGCGATACTTCCGATAAAGAATCCGAAAGGCCGATGCTTAGCGAAACCGTGGTAAAGAAAAATTTAAAAACTTATTTTGAGCAGGCTTATAAGATACTCGACAAAAAAAAGACAGAGGTGCATTATAATTCCAAATGGCTAAAAAAGTTAGGTTTTGCCGAGGTGGGAAAGCTTGCCGATTTGTTCAGCTTGCACGAGTTTGAAGCCAGAGAAAATATTTCCAAAAGATTAACGGCCGGGAAAAGAGTCTCTTTAAGAGAATTACTTTATCCTTTAATGCAGGGGTACGACTCAGTTGCTATAAAAGCTGATGTTGAACTTGGCGGCACCGATCAGAGGTTTAATCTTTTGGCCGGCAGAACCATTTTACCTGCCTATGGGCAAAAACCGCAAAATATTTTAACCATGCAGCTTATGGAAGGGATAGACGGGCGCAAGATGTCTTCTTCCTGGGGCAATGTTATTAATATTACCGAAGAGCCGAACAATATGTTCGGCAAGGTCATGTCCATTCCCGATGAATTGATAAAAAAATATTATTTACTGGCCACGCGGACTCCCCTGCCGGAAATCGAGAGAGTGGCGATGGAACTCAAAAACCCGCGAGACCAAAAACTTTTACTGGCTCAGGCCATTACCTCCTTGTATCATGGAGATAAAGCCGCTATGCTGGCAAAAGATAACTTCATCGATCAGTTCAGCAAAGGAGAATTGCCAAAAGATATAGAAGATAAAAAAATTCCCGCCGGCGAGTATTCATTGACGGAACTTTTGGTTTTATGCAAACTGGCTTCCAGTAAGTCGGAAGCAAGAAGATTGATAGCTCAAAAAGGAGTAAGGGTTAATCAAGAAGTATCGGCCGAAAAAAAACTGGTTTTGGACGGCAAGATTGAATTTTTGTTGCAAGTTGGGAAAAGGAAGTTTGTCAGAATAATTTAAGATTAGGGTGTTGCAAAGAGCGCCTTTGCGCTGTTGGCATTTATATAATAGTTGCCGCGATTGAAATTTGAATTCAATTTTAACTTATCATGCTATGCGCAAAGGTGCTCTTCGCAATCGGAGCCGAACAAGTTTTAAAACAAAAAACCCTGGCAAGAGGCCAGGGTTTTTTGCGATGATTTTTAAATATTACATTAAATCGTCGTCTTTTTCCTCGTCATCGTCATTTGGATTAACAATTACACCGCCATCGGTGTCGTCATCGTCTTCCATGTCGTAAGAAAACATTTTTTTGTTCTCCTCTGCCCGCATTGCTTGCGGGATATAATTTAATTTCTAATGCCCTTTTAGGGCTTGCCGAAATTATATCAATCGGGTTTTTTTGTGTCTAGCTAAGATATCCACCAGGGCTTAAATGCGGAGTTTTTGGTTTTTACCAAAATAATGGCCTGCGCATAGAGCAATGGCCAAAGCGTCTGCAGCATCGTCCGGTTTGGGAATAGACTTTAATTTAAAGGTTTTTTGCACCACAAACTGCACCTGCTTTTTTTCCGCTTTGCCGTAGCCGCAAATAAAGCTTTTTACCTGGAGCGGAGTAAATTCATAAATCGGCAGTTTAAATTTTTGGGCAATAAATAAAATTACTCCCCTGGCCTGGGAAACCGTCATTACGGTTTTTTGGTTGGTGGTAAAAAATAGCCTTTCTATTCCCATGGCATCGGGCTTGTATTTTTTTATCAGGCTTTCAATGTCCGCTCCCAAAATTGCCAAGCGCTCGGCATCGGTCAATTTTTTGTCCGTGGCAATAACGCCAAAATTAACCAGCGCAAAATCGTTAGTCTTTAAATTTTTCTCTATTATTCCAAATCCGGTGGTGGCGGTTCCGGGGTCAATTCCTAGGATAATCATAGAAAACTAATAACAATTGATTTATTACTGATAACTTTTCTTTATGTATTTTTCAAAACCTCTTAGTTGTCGGGAAACGTTCTCAATTTTTTCAAGCAATGCTTTGTTTTGCGCCAGGTCGATGTAGTTATCGTCTAAGGCGCAATCCAAACAAGCTACAACCTCATCTAAGGAAGTAAGCGATCTATTTATGAAATTATTTTTATCTTTTTCAGTTTTTCGATTTGAACCTTCGGCAATTTGTAAAACGACAGATAATATTGCACGTCTAATTTGACTGGTCAAAATATATAATTCTTCTTTCGGAAAATTCTTAGTAATTTTGTTTATTTCTTGCCTCAGTACCCGGGCATCCTTATAAACTTGCCAGCTTTGAAATCGATATGACATAAGCTGTTATTTGTTATTAATTTATTGTTATAAGTTTGCAGAAGTATGCACCGCAATCACATCTTCGTCATTTTCCAGTTCTGCGAAAAGTGCGTCCACTTTCGGTTTTTGTTCTTCGGTTAAGTCCGTGCCTTGGCTGGATTCCTGGATAATTTCGGCTCTGGCAATTTTGGCTCCGGCTTTAATTAGTGCTTCTTTTATTTTTTGCAGATCCATGGGTTTTGTATAAACTTCCAATCCTTCTTCGGATTCACGAACATCATCAACTCCGGCGTCAATTGCAGCAAGTTCCAGTTCCGATAAGTCTCCCCTATCTCTTTCCACCAGAATTTGCCCTTTGGTGCTAAACTGCCAGGCCACGCTGCCCTGGGCGCCAACGCTCCCGCCGTGCTCGGAAAAGATTTTACGGACATTGTTAAAGGTCCGGTTGGAATTGTCAGTTGCGGCTTCAACCAAAAACGCCGTACCAAACGGTCCGTAGCCTTCATATATTACTTCTTTTACCGCAGCGGCTCCGGTGCCAAGCGCATTTTTAATTGCCCTTTCCACGTTGTCGTTGGGCATGCCTTGGGCTTTGGCGGAATCTATAATTGTCTTTAACTTAAAATTGGCGCTCGGGTCTCCTCCCCCGCCTTCCTTAACGGCAATGGAAATTTTTTTGGAGTATTTGGAAAACAGCAATCCTTTTTTTTGATCAAGGACGCCTTTGGTTCTTTTAATTTGTGACCACTTGGAATGACCGGACATAGATTTGCTAATTTTTTGATTATAGGCTAATTTATTATTGACTGAGAGTAAACGGAGGATTGGTTATGTCAGAACTTGAATGGTTGATTGAGCGACTTGGTGTAACCCCAGAAGAGATAAAGGTGCTGCGTTCTCAAGAGGAAAAACACACCCTCCCATGTCATTATCCAAGTGTGGAATATGTTCTGGGAGCAAGGCTTAATGAGCAACTGAACGTTCAGTGGGCAGGATTAATTGATGCACTCAATCGGGTTCGCCGTGACAAGAAGACCTTTATAGAAAATGATTCTCTGATCAAGCAAGTTCAGGTTTTCATTCAGACGCTTTAGTGTTGCACGTAGCAACGGGCAGAATAGGTGTTGGCAACTTGACCGCCGACACCTATTTAATTTTTAAATGATACCAAGACAGTTAGTTCTCCTTTTATTGAAGGTTTCTCTTTTAGTTTCTGGAGGGCCTCGCCGGATGACCCACGAATAAACTCTTCGTGCATTTTTGTCAGCTCTCGCGCCACTACGACTTGCGAAGAAGGAAAGGCATTGGAAATGTAGCTTAGGGTTTTTAAAATCCGTTCCGGTGATTCATAAAAAATTGCCGTGGCTTCGGCGTCAGCAGCGGCCTGTAGGGCCTCCACGGTTTTAGCTGCGGTTTTTTGTAAGAAACCCAGAAACAAAAATCTGTCCGTGGGCAAACCGCTGGCGCTTAAGGCTGTGGTTGCGGCGTTTGCTCCGGGGATTGGAATTACGGTAATATTTTCTTTAATGCATTCACGCACCAGACGAAAGCCCGGGTCGGAAATTCCGGGTGTGCCGGCATCGCTAATTAAACATCCGTCCTCTTTGTTTAATTTTCTGGTTAAGTCTTTCAGTATTTGCTGTTCGTTGTGCTCCGCAAATTGAATAATTTGTTTTTTTGCCAGCCTGGGTGTCATCCCGGACGAGTCAGACGATATTCGGGATCCAGAACTGGACTTAGGATCGGAGTCCGAAATGACACTGGAAGGAAGGCTGTCTATATGTTCGAGCAGCCTTTTGGAATAGCCGGGGTTTTCGGCAATAATAAAATCACACGCTTTTAAAGTTTCAATGGCGCGCAAAGTTATATCCCCCAGGTTTCCAATTGGCGTGGCAACAACGTATAACATAATTGATTGAACAAGAATTAAAAGATTTAAATGATTGACATGATTGGACTGCAGTGAATTCCTGCCATTCTTTTAAATCATGTCAATCTTGTCAATATTTTTTACCAGTTTTTATCCGGAGCTTCCAAATTATAAGAGGCTTCTATAAAGTCATATTCGGCTTTAAGTTTATCCCGATAATCTTCCAAGTCTTCTTTGCGGTCGCCTTCGGCTTCAAACCATTCGTCGTAGCTGCCTTTTAGCTCCTCATCTATATCCTGAAGGCGCGCGTAGGCTTCGGCTTCGTTTTGAGGCCCCTGCTCCAGCCATTCTTCATAAGTCATTCCCAAGCTTTTTTTATATTTATCTTCGTACAGAGCCTTTAAGTCATCTTGATCCATAATATTTTTATTTAATAATTGCCTAACTATCTTACACCAAATTATAAAAAAGAAAAACCCCTTATGTATTTACCAAGCCGTCAGGCTATATGGCAAATAAGGGGTCTTTCGGAAAAGTCAAAAGAAGCTTTTGGTAACTATAAGTAATTCTTATAGCCAATCGCCTTGAAAATAGAGGCGATAATTATTCGCCCGAAGGCGAATTGTTCAAAAAACTTTAAATTGTTTTTTATTTTGGTTTCTTCTAATGAAGAACTAACTTTTCTATACTAAGTATAGCAGAAATTTTGCCTTCTGTCCAGGCCTAAAAATATTAAAAATACCCGGCTGAAACTGGAGTGTTTCAGCCGGGGCTGCGGAATTTTTTGTGCATGGCAGTTTTGTTACGCCATACTAACGACGTCAAAATGAAAACGTTCCGGCGGTAGTGCCGGATTCGGAGGAGGGCTCAAGCTGGCCCAAGCCTCGAAGGCCGTGGCGGCGATTGTGCTTTGCATGTACATCAAAAATTGGTCCGAGAAACAACGCAGCGGCGGAGGCTGGCGGAACGCCAATCTCATGCCTACCGCGTTTTCCGGTTCAATTCCCTGCATGCCCACGGATTTGTCGCGCAGCAGCCTAACAAAATTTATCCGGCCGGCACGCGGCCAAATGTCAGGTCGCAGCAGCGGACGAAGCTCCAGACGCGTTTCAAAAGTGGTTTCGCACTGGCGAATCCACTCAAGAATGGAATCGCCCAAACGCCAGTGGTTAACAAGTCCCTGGTATTGCTCCACCAACTGCAGAGCCAACTCCAGTTTGCGCTGCTCGAGCATTGCGGAGATTTCCGGAATCTCAATTATCGGCGGGGGCAGCATGTCCTCGGTTTCTACTACTTGGCTGGCCATTTGCATGGCCTTTTCGAGTCGGTTATGCATTTGAGATGCGTGGATTAACAGCGGCGGGAGCTCATGTGTTTTGTCTCCCGGCACTTCAATAAACTCTCTTCCGCCAACAGTTACTATTGCCATAGTTACCTCCTGAAAATTCGGACGAAATACTTATTGCGATTATAGAGTATTAAGGATTTTTTGCCAAATTTTTGAGCATTGATAATTTATTCATTATCTTTTATAATATGTAAAGCTTTTGGGCGTGTAGCTCAGTTGGTTAGAGCGCTTAGCTTATACCTAAGAAGTCCTAGGTTCGAGTCCTAGCACGCCCACCATTGCTCCAAATTCATCTTTTTTGGAGCTTCAGCCATCGGCTGAAATGTTTGTTTGAACTGATAATCTTGCACTTCCTGATTTTCGACCTTAAGGTTCCAAAGTACGGAATTTAGTATTTCCTTTTTCTTGAGTGGATTACCGTTTAAGTAGTCAAAAGATGCGTAAGAGGCCTGTAATAGGGCCTTTTTAGTTTGTTCCAAAGTAGAAAGTGCCTCATCTTGAGTTCGGTTTTCCAGTTTTAAAATCCGCGCCTCGATGGATTTTATGTCTGCCTCCAGAGATAAAATTTTAGGCTTGAGAGAATCTTTAAGGCTGGGGTCAGTAGAAATTACGTCAGCGAGATTGGACAGCCTGCCCTGTTCGGTTTTGAGTAATTTAGCCAGTTCGTCTTTTTGAGTTTTGGAATTTGAGCCTTGCTGTATGGTTTGCTCTTTGGCCGACTCATAAGCCAGCTCAATATCATCGGGTTCAAGTTTGATTTTGTTTAAAACTTTAGCGACTAATTTATCGGCCGCCGTTTCGTTGAGGTATTTTTTATGCTGTTCGCATTTTCTCTTGCCGTTGGTGCAGTAATAATAAACGTGGCCTTTTTTCTCGGCGGCGGTTAAGGCACAGCCGCAGGAGTGGCAGTTCATAAATCCTCTTAACGGGTAAAAGTGGGTTTTTCTTCGTGGTCTGGTTTTGCCGGACATCACAAACTGGGCTTGATCAAAAACGGCTTTGGTAATTAAGGGCTGGTGTATGCCCTGATACTGCTGGCCGTTTCGGGTAATGGTGCCGTAGTAAAAGGTTGTGGTTAGCAGGTGTTGCATCATAGCCTTGCTGTGCTGTTTGCCGGTCTTGCTTTTAAAGCCTTTGTTAAACATAATCTCGGCCACATCCCGCAGGGAATAACCGCCGGTGGAATAGAGCTCAAAAAGCTGTTGGATGAAAACTGATTTAATTGGGTCAACATCAATTTTTCTGCTAATGGGATTATTGGTATAGCCTATGGGAGCCTTGCCGGGAAGTTCGCCTTTTTCTAGTTTGGTTTTGTTGCCACGCTTAACATTTTTTGACAGGTCAATGCTGTATTGGGCGGCCATACTAAACTCTACGCCTGAAATCAAAGTATTGTCTTCGGGGTTGTAGGTGCGTTCGGGAGTAATGATTTTAGAAATGACATTGGTTTGCAGGAGCCACTTAATCGTTCCCTCGTCTTTGGGGTTACGGGCAAGCCGGTCAAGCTTCCAAACCAACAAGACGGAGCCGGGGTGTTTTTCAATCAGCTTAACCAGCTTTTCAAATTCAGGACGGCCGGGGTAACGGGCGGATTTACTCTCTTCAAAGATTTTATCAATTTTTAGATTATGCTCACGGGCTAAACCGGCCAGCTCGTTTCTCTGGCTCTCAATGGACAGCACTTGATGAGCGGAGTCTTCGGAAGACCTGCGGCAGTAAATTATGTTTTTCATATCGTTATTGATTTTTAAGAATTAGGGGGTTTTTATTATACCCCCAAGAAACAAAACCGCCAAATATTTTTTTTACTTCGGCCTTTAAATTTTAATTTTCGTTTTTGGGGTGTGCAAGGGTAAAAATAATTTACCTTCGTCTTAAAATATTTTTAATTCCCTTGACACCCAAAACTGCGAAAATTCTGTTTTCCCCATAATCAGTAAAAAATTAAAGGCGGTGAGAACAATGGAACTTAATCAAATGGAAATGAACACCATTAGATTCTGCTTGCAGGAACAGATAAATATCCTTATGGAAAGACGGGACAGGGTGGAAGATAAGGCACAGATTAACAAGAGAATCGGTTGGTTAATTATCGTTAAGCAGAAAATACCAAAACCAGTAAAACAATAAAACCAACACCCAAACAAAAACCAAATTTTTTTATGGTCGCTTGTCGGTATCTCTTAAATCTTTTAAACATTCCCGCTCGTCATCAGTTAAGCCAAAAAGTTGATTAAACCTCCAGCCGTCAGGAGCCTTGCCTTTGGCCTGGGACAACGGCGCTCTGGGCAGGTCAATATTGAAACGCAAATCCGGCCTGCAAGTAGGACAAACCTTAAACGGACAGCTAATCCAAGGCTGGCGGAGGTGGCGAACATATTTGCAGAATTTACAGCTACAAAGAGCGCGGCCTAAACTGCCGTCATTGTGGCTTTCATATTTCCCGATAGCTTGTGGGGTTTGATTGGCCATCAGACTTTAGTTAAATTAAAATGGCAAATTATAATCAGTTAGCATATCCGCAGGAGGCTGGTTGTCAGCTTGCAGTTGCGGATAATTAAAACTGAATCTTAACGGCTGGGGGTGCTGTTTTTCTTGGATTATATTTTCCTGTATCCAGTCCACGATTTCGGGAAAGCCCTTTAAGCTGTAATCCGTTTTATCCATAACTTGGTCAACAAAATCAAAGCCGTTCCAGACTGGGTATTTAATGTTTTTCACTTTGTGCAGGATAAGGGAAGCAGGGAGGGTGGCTTCAATATCCGAAACCGAAGCGTCGTGCCGGAGGATTTGAGCCTCAACTAAACCAGTTGAGCGGAAGTAGTGTTTTTTACCGGCGGCGTGGTAATCACGAAAGTTCTTGCCTAAATATTTGGCCATATATTGGCCGTAGTTGCGGTCGTAAATTTTGCGGATGTCCACAATGCCAAAGCCCCAAAGTTTTTGCAGTTTTTTCTGCTCTATCCACGGCTGGTTAAACAGCACAATGTGGAAATGAATCTTTTTGCTCTTGGGTTGAAGTTCCATAACGGCCACGTATTTAAGTTGTCCGGTCTGTTTGTCAAAATAGTTCCAGTTAACCTTTTTAATGTAGGAGGTAAAATCCTTAACAGCTCTAGGAGCGTCTTCGGCTTGGACATTGTCTTTGTAGGTATTGGTGAAAAACTTGGCGGTTAAAGAGCCGGAGCGGTGAACACCCTCAATGATATTGGCGTTAATCAAATCAATTACCGTGTCTTGTGCCCTGTGGTAATTGGATATTTCAATGGCTTCCGGACTTTTGGCCGGAGCGGGCAGGGGTTTGGGGCCGCCGGTTTTAGCATCAAAGACAAAACCGTCATCGTCAAACTTTGGAGGTCTTGGGCCAAAATGAACCTCGCGGGAAAAGTGTTTTATGGTTACGTGGTAACCGGCGATTTTTAGGGTATGATTGGTGAACATAGAAAATGAGTTGGGATTTTTCTTAAACCCTTGGATATTATTGATTATGATATTCCATAGTATTAAGTGATACAGGACGCACGAGTGAAGCAGGCAGGTGGCAGGGCTTATTGGTTTGGCAAGAAGCCATTAAAAATTACTATGAGCCGCCGATCCCGCCGGCCTGAAAGGCCGCGGGACGCGGCGTGGCGGAAAAGTTTTAACTTGAGTCGCTGTGGTCGTTTGGGATGTCAGCAATGGCGCGAAACAGGTTGCCCAAATCACGCAAAAAAACCTCGGCTTGTTCCGAGGTTAATTCAATGTGATATTTCTGGGCGTAGTGCTTTTTGCACCGCTCAATTAGCTGTAGGCTAAACGCAGACATTAAAAAACCCTTTTGTAACAATGGATTACGCAAGGATTCGTTTGATAGTTTAGTAATTTAGCCTAAAGAATTTTATAATTTTGCCGATAGAGTAATTAGGTCTTTTTGCCCGTGGGGTTTACCCAGGGGTCTTTGTGCCTCGTAGCTCCGGCTTTGTAAGTTAATTTAGTGGCGGCTTGTTTGATAAGAATTTTATTATAAAATTCTTGCGTTGGATTGTTAATGAACTGATTGTAAAATAATTATATACCGGGGATTATGGCGGTGTCAATAAAGTTTTTAAATATCCGATCTTTATATAAAAACAAATAAATCTGCTGTTTTTGTTTAAATAAAGCACAAAAGGTTATAAATAAGCCATAAATATCCTTGACAAGAATATAGTAGTATGCTATAATAATTTAAATTAAGGTTACCGACAGCGAACCCCCAAGTGCAACACCAATGATGAAAATCATTAAGCATTCAAGGTAAAGCAAGTATAGGAATCATCCCGTATTTACTTAGCCTTTAATGCAAAGGTGATGGAGTGGCGGTGGAATCAAAGCTATTACATCCGTTGCACTTCAAAGTTCGCTATCGGTTATTTGAAAATTTAGATTTGTTTTCCTGACAGTTTGTATCGCCTAATAAGCGGACGAGCGAGGATATCTTGTATACGCATTTGCATATACATGAGGTATCTTTGTTCGTCCGCTTTTTGTTTATAGGCGGCAAAAGGGAGGACTTATGACGAACGATTTCGAGTCTATCGCAAAAGTTGCGATAGAAAAAGTGGTGGCTCAGCATCCCCACCGTAACGAAAGTTTAAGGCTGGAAGCGACATTCGTAATGGCGAAGGTCTTACAGCCAGAGAAGCGCAGAATGGCTTTCATCCTGTCGGAAAACCTTGATAGGTTGCCCGCTAGCGGAAAAGAAAGGTTCTCTCAAATATCGGTTACCGGTTGGGGAGGACATATGCCAAATCTGCCAAGTGGAACACCCGAGTACCGTTACTCGGTGTGGCGGATGTTTGAGAATGACGCCGAGCCGGTCGAAATCCACCGCTTGTCCGGGACAGATGAAGGCGAGTACTATATGTCCCAGCTTGAAGTCAGGGACGACGGCGCCATCATCGCGTACGGCCTGGACGATAAAAAGTGGGAGTTTCCGTACGCCAAGTAATTGATAACACCCGTAGGAGGATATATGGAAAAAGTGAGATTGCTCGTAGTCGAAGATCGTCCGGAGTATCTACGCTGGGCGAAATTGGTATTTGATGCTCTGCCCAAACATAAGCCGGAGGAACAACTTTCCTTCTATAAAACGAAGGTCGAGCTGGAGAGCGTGACTTATGCCTCAACTTACGAAGAGGCTCTGGCGTCCTTGGAGACCGGCAACATTACCCACGTCATTACGGATATGTTTTTCCCTTCGGAAACCGATTGGCGGCAACACTTTACCAACGTGATGCACGACTCATCCCGGTATGCCTTGTGCGATCACAGAGAAGAGGCTGAGAAGTTTTCCGAACTTCCTGAAAACCCCTCCGGTATCGCTGTCACCCTGGAGTGTTGGAAACGCGGAATCCCCTCAATTGTTATCTCACAGGGGAACCGGCATGTCGGCGTTTCAGGAACCCTGAGGTTTGCTCTCGAGAACATGGATTTTTTCTACGAGGGTAACATACAGGAGAGGATTTGGGTTCTGAATTTCGAAAGCAACCTGAAGCGCATCGAAATCGACAAAACGGATATCAGTTGGTGGCTAATGGCTTGGGAACATGTCGTCACAGGCGAACTTCACTTCAGGTAGTCGCCTCGTCGCACTCAGGGGCGTCGCTAATGCAATCAAGCGGCGCCTCCTTTTTTATGCTAAAATAAATTATATGAAGCAAAGACTGAAAATTGGATATATTCCTATTTTAGACCACCTGATTTTGGGAGTAGCAGATTTCAATGACGGTGCCCATTTTGAAAACTTTGAGCTTGAAGCGGTTCGTTTTGAAAATTTGCCCACACTTGCAAACGCCTTGCAGAACAAAGAAATTGATGGCGCGTTTTGTCTGTATCCAATCATGGAAAATTTATATCGTCAGGGGTTAGATATCAAAGTGGTTTTGCTTGGACATCGCGAGGGACAAGTGCTTGTGGTAAATAACGAAATAAATTCGATTGAGAACTTACGCGGGAAAACAATTTTAATTCCTCATAAATTTTCAACCCATCATATTTTACTGCAACAAATTCTACAACAGAATGGATTAAATATTAAAAAGGACGTAACGATAAAAATCGGGTATAAAAAAATAACTGATGTCCTTGATTATTTGGAAAAAGGTGAAATCCAGGCTTTTATTATTGCTGAACCGCTTGGAACGGAAGCACGAAGAAAGAAAATTGGAAAAATTTTGGCATTATCACATAATATTAAGCTGCATCATATTGATTGCGTTTTGGTTTTAAACAGTGAGGTCTTAAATAAGAATCAGGAGGCCATAAAAGAGTTTATAGGTAGTTTGGTAAAGGCGGGTATGTTTATAAACGATTATCCCAGACAGGCCGCTGAGATTGGAGAAAAATTTTTGGGTTGGCCGAGCAAAGTTCTTTTAGAGGCATTGACCCATGACTTTGGACATATTTTATTTTGGGATTTACTACCAAGGGTGGAAGATTTTCAGGAGTTGGAAAACATTGCCGTTGACGAAATGGGTTTATGGGATTCAAAAATAGATTTGAAAAATTTTATTTTTCCGAAACTTGCCCAAGCCGCCTATCGTGAATGGGTGATTGATACCAGAAAAGCAACAAAGGATAAAGGGTTAAACCGTTCATTGCCAGGGAGTTTTCAAGAAGCAAATAATAAATTTCAATCCCATTTTGATTCTCCAATCTTTTTGAGCGGGATTAAAATTATATATCCGGGGGATAAATATCCGTCAAAAATATCCAAGATAGAAAAACCCGACGAGCCATACAGTGTTTTGCTAAATAACTTTATAGGGAAAAGTGAGACTGTCATCAATTCTGTACTACCTGAATTTAAAGCCTACGCGTTTGTAGATTCAAAAGATGGAATAGTACCAGAAAAAATAATACTAAAGCTTAACAAAGAAGAAGCGGATAAATGTCTTAAGGCCTTAACTCTTGGAGAAGAA
>CAIWKW010000061.1 GCA_903913365.1 Candidatus Doudnabacteria bacterium
AATAGAGGCGCGGATTACACGCTGATATTAACGCGGAGTTTAAAAAGACCATCGTGTGATGGTCTTTTTAAACTCTCTAAGCAAACTCGTAAGCCGAATTCTGTTTTAGCATAATCATCTATCTGTCCAAGGTATTGCTACCTGGATCAAGCAGCCTACCAAATTTGGCCTTGCACTCGGGTAAGAATTTAGCCGTTTCACTCCTCAATGTTTCCATTGTGGTTCACCCTATCGGATTGATAGGGTGTCCCGATTCTTTCGTATCGGGACGTCTCTGTTCGCATCTCGCGGATTACTCCGGACGGGCGTTACCCGCTACCTGTTTTGATAACTCTTAAGAGGGTATCAAATAAGTGTTCGGACTTTCCTCTCCTTACTAATTCCGATAAATCGGAAAAGCTTAGAGCGATTATTCGGTTTGCTTAAAGCTTGTATATAGTACCAGAAAATTTCCTTTTTGTCAATGAATCCGTTGTTTTATACAACGAAAAATGTTATAATTACATCAAATTATGAAAAAAGCCGAGCTAATTTTTAACTTAATTTCCATACCGGTTGATGCTGTTTCCCTGCTGATTGCCGGGATTATCTCTTTTTATTTAAGAGAATATTCAACTCATATAATTGGGCCGATTATATACCGTTTGTATTTGCCCGATTTTTTGTTGTCGGTTTACAAGCTTATTCCGGTTTTGCTTTTAATTTTTGCGCTGCTTGGGCTCTATAACCTCAGAGGAACCCGCAAAATAGGGCGGGAGCTGGGCAGGATTATCATCGGAATTTCTTTGGGCCTTTTAATAGTAATATTACTTTTCTTTTTTAATCAAACCATATTCCCTTCGCGTTTTATTATTTTGGCCACTTGGGGGCTTGGAATTATACTGGTGGTATTGGGCAGGCTAATTTTAAAACAAATCCAGATATTTTTATTTCGCCATAACATAGGACTCCATAAACTGGTGGTTATAAACGGCGACCCGGACATGACGCCAAGCATAATTGAAAAGGTTTATAAAAATAAAAGTTACGGTTATAAAGTAACAGGGGATTTAAGATATTCGGAAAATATATTTGAGAAACTGGAACTGCTTTACAGTGAAAAAAAACTTGACGAAATACTGCAGGCCAACCCGAACTTAAGCGATGCGGAGAACTTAAAGCTTTTGGAATTTTCCAGAAATAAAGGCCTAAATTTTAGCTTTGTCCCGAATTTATTCGAGGTGCAAAGAAACATTATTGAAATTACCAGCCTTAAAGGAATTCCGGTAATTAGCTTAAAAAATACTCCGCTGGACGGCTGGGGCAGGGTGACCAAAAGAATTTTGGATATTTTGGCCAGCGCGATTTGCCTGATTATCACTTCGCCGGTATTTTTAATTGTCGCTATTGCCATAAAAATTGATTCCAAGGGAAAGGTTATTTATGCCGGTCTTAGAGGCGGCAGGAATAAGAATTTTAAATTTTATAAATTTAGAAGCATGTATCAGCACTTAAGCGTGGGCAAGGAGTACGGAGGCGAGCAGGCCGAGCAGGTAAGAAAAGAGCTCTGGCAAAAAAATGACCGCGGCGGAGCCTTGGCCCCATTTTTAAAAATTAAGCACGATCCCAGAGTTACTCCGGTGGGAAGATTTTTAAGAAAGAGCAAGCTGGATGAAATTCCCCAGTTTTGGAATGTGTTTAAAGGCGATATGAGCATGGTAGGCCCAAGGGCGCACGTTCTGGATGAGGTGGAAAAGTACAGAAATAGGTATTCCAGAATGTTCAGCATAAAGCCGGGAATATTCGGTTTGTCGCAAACCGCGCAAATGTCCTGGCCGGATTTACCCTTTGAAGAGGAAATCCGCTTAAATACATTTTATATAGAAAACTGGTCACTTTGGCTGGATATTAAAATTTTGGCAAAATCATTTTGGCTTTTGTTTTTTTCACGAAAGCCTAAAGGAGATTATTAAGTTTGGTTAGACCAAAATTTATGGAAAAAAATTTTAACCCAACTGAATATAGGCAGAATTTGCTGGAAGGAGCAAAACAAGAAGCTTCATTTTACGATGATAAAATTAAGCAGGCACAAGAAGCAGGAGATAATAATGAACTTTTTTGGCAAGAGCGCAGTAAAAAAAACGCTTTGCGGTTTTCTTTGCGAATTGCCAAATGGAATGAGCCTTACTGGCAGGCCAGATTGTTAAAAAATAAGCAGGGGAAGGAAAACGAAAACGGTAGCATTGTTGATTTAAAAACAGGGTTAACAGCCGGACAACTGGCTGAAAAGCAAAAATTACTTGATA
>CAIWKW010000062.1 GCA_903913365.1 Candidatus Doudnabacteria bacterium
ACAAATACTAATATACTAATCTATAATACTTAATACTAAACTAAATACTAATACTAACTTAACTACTACCAAACTGACTGGGATACTGAAACAAATGGGGAAATGGGGGGGGTGGAGAACAAAAGGCAGCAAAATCAGGAGTGTGGGGGCAAGAGAGGCAAAAATGTAACTAATAAGGCAAATCTTGTATACTTAACTTATATGAACTTTGTCTGGCTTATCTTTGGCTATTTTATTATAGGTTTGGCCCTTGCCTTATGGGATTTTCGCCCCGGCAGCTCCCTAAATGACCCTCCCCGCTTTATTCATGATCGGAGCGTCAGCACGGCCGTAATATTTGTACTTCTTTGGCCTTATAAACTACTAAAAAAGTTGTAAATTTCGTTATATTTTTAAAGTCCCTTTGCAAACTGGATAGCGAGTGCAGCCGTAAAATTCTCCAAACTTCCCGGTTCTTTTTATCATAGGGCTGCCGCAGATAGGGCAGATTTTTGTTTGGGATGCTGGCCCTTTGATTCCCATTTTGGCCATTTCAATGTATTTTGCCAACTTTAGCCCATCTATTAATTCAACCGGTATGCTCTCTGCAAATTTTTCTGCTTCCAAAGTGAACTTATTTGTGGTAATAAAAAACCCTTTAGCCTGAGCGCCTTTATCGGCCATAGCACCATAGAAATCCCGTACCGCGCCTACCGGTACTTGGCTAGTTATAAATTTTTTGCATTGTATATAATGGGTAATGCCATTTTTTGTTGCGATAACATCTATTCCGCCATCGTAAGATCTCCCCGTAACTTCTACAGAGTAGCCCAGATTTTTAAAAAGATGCGCAATATATTGTTCAAATTCTTTTGGGCTTAAATTTTGTAGCCATTTAATTAAATCCCTTCCCGATCTCCATTTTTCTCCAGAGCTAAATTTTAATCTCCGTTTAAACAATTCAAAAAACTCCGGAGCAAGATCAAAAACTACCCAAATTATTGCACCTAAAAGAAATAGTGGCCAAAGTTGGATAAAAACTGAGCTTATTAAATTGCCAGTGAAATTTGGTTGCATAGTTTATTCTTTAAATCACCTATTCTAAAGACTTTTCCGCCGGGGAGATGCCGCCTAAGGCTTTATGGGGAAAATAATTCCAGGCGTCCATAACCACTTCCATAATGTTGTTGAGTTCAACCCCGCCCTGGCCGCTATCAAACATGGGGATGATTTTGGCCAAGTCGTTTTGATCTTCCTCCTCGTAAATAACCCGGCGGATATCGTCCAAAGTAAAATCACTGCCGGTTTGCTTGAGCATTTCGGCCAACTCCTGTTCAATCTCCTGCCGCCTTAGGAGAATTTGGGAGAGGGTTTCGTGATCCATAAATTAAATATTATAACTCCAAATCATTAACATCAATCCCTAAATTGTCCATCCGCTCCAAAGCCTCGTCTGCATCGCCACTGTTAATCTGCTCGGCCAATTCTTCCTTAAGCCCGTCTTCGTCAACTTCCATTCTAATTTCGTCTTCTAAGTCTTCAAGCTGCATAGACTAGGAATAGTTCAATTATTTTCATAACCTGTTTTATTTTGGCAACCTGCCTTCTTTTTCTCGTATCGGGTATGTTTCCGATTTTAAACAACGGTTTATAATATTTTCCATGTGCCAGTAAGTATCCCCGTTATAATCAAGGTAGATATTTTTTGTTGTGTAAAAGGAGGCTTCGTAACCGTGTGTATCTATATGGGTTGCCAGAGCTAAAAATAAGTTGTTATCAACCTTTTCCTGAACAATGTACTCGTGCGGCCAGGTTTTTGCATATGTCACCGCGAAAGTCCATTTGGTGGTTTCTATAAATTGTTTTAGTTCTATAGGAAGTTGCTTCATTGTGAAAATACCTACTTTATTATTTATTCAGGTTTGGTTTTCGTAAGCCTTCCGAACAGCGCCAACGATTTCTGAAGAAGCATCCCCTGTTATACTAAAACTCCACCCGTCCTCTTCGGATGATATACCTTTGGGCAAGTTTTCCCCGGCAGAAAATGTCCATCCCCATATCTCGCCATGATCATTACCATACCAAAGAAAAGATTTAAACTGGCTTTCACCCCGACGCAACGATACTTCGCCATTTTGTTTCCGATAACAATAAATATCGTCGCCGAATCCGTTTATAACTTCTAAAAATTTGCCAAGAACGCTAGTTTTTTCGGGTCCGTCGTCGGATTCCAAAAAATTAGATAATTTTTCTACCCCAGCTGATCCAAGTTTATTAGGTGAAGACGCAATAGTGTTCTCAACAGGTATAGCATTTTTTAGTGAAAATTGGATTTTTTCCAGGGGATAATTCATCCGCGCGCAAAAGCTCGTTAAAAACCCAATAATTCCCCCTGCGCTCATGTTGCCTTCAACAAATTCGTTGGGTAGAAATTCCAGTGGCCGTCTTATCTTCTTCTCCTGGCCAAAATACCACGCAAAATCTACATTATTTTGCATTTCCTTAAATTGCGTCGGTGAATATTCATAGAGAAATTTGCAAGTTTTAATTAGCATATCTCTCCACGAATGTATTTCCTCAGCCTGTTCTTTATCGCCCAAGTACAGGTGCAATGGTTTGGTATGGCTAAAGTCGTCTTCGCTGGCTAAGTCATATAGCTGTTCTTCGGCTGTGGGCTTCACAAAATTTGTTTTAAGAGAAGGCCAGATACTTACAACATCTTTAATTAAGCTTTTGGCCCGGACTAAAATTTCCGTTTCCCCCCATTTGTCAACATTCTCCAGTTTAAAGTTGAGTTTTAATTTGCTCGTTTGGAAATCTATTTTTTGCTTTTCTTCGAAATCATTATTCGACAGAGAAGAATTTTTTGCGGTCAGTGTTAAATTACCCAGTGTGTGTAAATATTTGTTGTGAATTTCCTGCCAATTGTCCCCAAGTTTATTTTTCCATGCTTTTGTGAGAGTTTGGGGCATTACATGCTCCACGCTTAAAGAGTCGGAGTTGTCTAAATCTATGTGGTAAGCAGAGTTGTAGTTTTCCAATGACTCCAAAAGAAAATTCCGGTTCTTGGATTGCAATTTATAAACTTCTTTATTGACCAAAGCGGCCTCAAATTCCTCATTGCCCGGAAATCTTTGGGAAGACCGTTTTTCCAATAAAATGTATGACAAAATATCAATATATTGGCTTTTCCACGACTCTTCCTTTTTTATGTCCCTAGCCAAGGAAATGAAAAGCTTGTTTAACCCTTGGGTAGAGTTGTCGACTAATATTTTTCTAAAAGCGTAGCTTTCTAGAATTTTAAGCACCTTTAATCCAACGTCTTCGCCGATGTTTTTATTTTTAATTTCGGAAAACACGTCCAGTAAGTATGGATAGCAAACTGTAAATTCCAATTCATGCAGTCTTTTTAAGCTAACATTAACGTCCTCGTTGCCATGGTATTTATTTTGCACAAACCAGCTATAAATTTCAGCATAGTTTAGCAACTCCTGCAAAATTGCCTGCTTGTCTTTATTAAATTCTTCCAAGGCAACAGATTTAAAAACACCGTAAACGTCGTCCTTTTTAAC
>CAIWKW010000063.1 GCA_903913365.1 Candidatus Doudnabacteria bacterium
AATTTGAAGGCAGAAATTGAAGTGATATATTGGTGCTCCGGCGCCTTTTTATTGATTACGCCATCACGGTCGAAAAATGCAATTCTTTTTACCATATATTTAACTTGGCTTCAAAGTCGAAACTACTGAATGAAGAACCACCATAGCCAAGTCCTCATAAACTTGCATGTTATTACTGGCTATATGAAGAGTGTGCTGCGAATTTGATTTAAGGTCACCACCATCAAAACCCACAATGGAAAAAGTTGTAGCGCCAATTGAATTTCCGTATTCAAAAGCTTTTATAACGTTTCGGCTATTTCCCGAACCGCTCAACCCAAGCAAAAGGTCCCCTTTTTGACAAAAATTCATTAATGGCTGGACAAAAATATCTTCATAACTCATATCATTGGCATAAGCCATTATCACGGGCGTATTGTCGCTTAAACAAATAGCTTTAAAGCGCCCGTTTGCTGAAGTAAAATCTCTTATTGGACACTTCAGCAAGTCTTGTACAAAGTGGCTTGCATTAGCCCCACTTCCCCCATTTCCACAAGCATAAACTGTGTGTCCGCTGTCTTTTGTTTCAATAACCAAACTAATCAATTTTTCCACTGGATCAAAATCAATTTTAACCGCTTCCTTTTGCAATAAACTGAAATAGTCAATTGGTTTCATAGTTGTAATTTATCTAACTTTACAGATTTATAGACAACAAAAAAATTATACCAGAGATCGACAACTTTGCCAATTACAAAAACAAGCCGCATTCATCCGAAGGAATGAATGCGGCTTGTTTCTTTATTTTAAATTTTTACACACCGCTACCATAAATCTGGAGTTATTAACCCAAGGCTCGTCGGTTTTAAAAACAATATCGGCAGAATCCAGTTCGGGCTTAATCCAGTTTATTATTTTTAGTTTTAAAGTATTGTTCCATTTATAAGGGATAATTTTTTTAAAAGTAAATAAAATAGGATTAACAAATTTCCATATAATATGGTCATTATAAACCGGGGTTCTCTGGCCATAAAATTTTTCGATTGTAAAAAATTTTTCCAAAGCATTTTTAAATTCAGGAATAGTCATTTCAAAACAATGATGCGGGTTAATAGGTTTTTTTGTGCCGGGAGAGTATAAAGTCTTATTTGGCGTGGAGATATAAACCAAACCGCCAGGCTTTAAGACCCGTTTAATTTCAGATAAAAATTTTTGCCAATCGCAAATATGTTCAAATACTTCATAAGCGACAACTATGTCAAATTGGCCGCCGGGAAAAGGAATTTCCGTACCGCTGCCTACAGCAAATTCAATGTTGTTAAGCTGCCAATTTTTTTTTGCATATTCTATAGCCTCCGCCGAAACATCAACGCCGAAAACTTTTTTAAATTTCCCAGCAAGCAAGTTGCTTCCGTGCCCGCTGCCGCATCCAATATCTAAAACAGTTTGATCGTTGTTGCCTTCTGCAAGGCCATACCTGGCCAAGTGTTCCAACAAATTATTTTTTGACAACTGGCTTTTGGAATCCAGTCTTTCCCCGCCAAAACGATTGCTTGAAGTCATATAATTATACTAGGTTTTTATTTATAAAAATTACCTTACTGCCTTCGGGATCAAACCTGACATTCATAACTTTATATTTGGACAATGCCTGTTTAATGCTTTCCTGTCTTTCTTTCGGTGCAAAAACTAACAGAAACCCGCCGCCGCCAGCGC
>CAIWKW010000064.1 GCA_903913365.1 Candidatus Doudnabacteria bacterium
CCGTTGCTGCCATGCTGTTCGCCGCCAAGTTCGTATTCGCGAACGCCATGCAGGTGGCCAAAAGGACTAACAGAACCAGCAGTACTTTACGCATGTCTGTTTCCTTGTTGTCAACAAAAAAGAAGAACTCTCTGAAGTTTGCTTGGGTTGCCCCAAGCGCGCTTTTTGATAATCCCCCTTTTCTTAAGAGGATAATACAAGATACCGTTTTTCTTGTCAAGTAAATTTCGCCGTATTTATAGCCAACTTAAAAAAATTAGCTATTAACAGGGTTAAAAACAAAACCACGGAGTCTCCCTCTCCTTTTGAGGAGAGGGCCGGGGAGAGGTTGCTTTTATAGCCATTTATGAGCCCTCTCTGCCTCAGCTGAATTCGGCATCTCCCCCAAAGGGGGAGAAAATCGATGGATAGTTCTTAAATTCAGCGCTTTGCCCACCCACTATTCTGTATAATCCAAAAACTCCGCCAAAGGCTAGAGCCTTAAGGCGGAGTTTAAAAAATTGAATTAAGCCAGCTGGCTGGTGCAAAACGCGCAGCGCTTGGCGTCAAAAGGAATATTGCTAAGGCATTCTGGGCATTTTTTGGTATCCGGACCTGCGGGCGGGCCTTTGCGCATTTTAGCCGTTAACATATTTACCGGAGTAATCACAAAAAAATACACGGAAACGGAAACCAATAAAAATGCCACCAGGGCGTTTATAAAATCCCCGTAAAGAAATTTGCTGCCGTTAACGGCAAAGCTCAAGCCGGAAAAATTCGGTGCTTTAAAAATTGCGCCAATTAACGGAGTAAGCAAGTCTTTAACCAAAGCCGAAACCACAGTGCCAAAAGCCGCGCCCATTACCACGCCAACAGCCAAGTCTATCACATTGCCGCGCAAAATAAATTCCTTAAAACCTTTTAACGTATCATTTACCATATAAATTATTTATTGATTGTTTAATTCTCTTTATATCATACCAATGACATAGCGGGCAGGTCAATTAAAATTAAACGAATTTTCTAAGCAAACTCAGAGCGCATTAAAGTGTTCCCTCTTCTCCTTGCCTGCCCGCCGAAGCTTTATGCGAAGGTGGAAGCGAAGGAGGGAGGAGAAGATGCCCTTTAGGGCAGATGAGGTGAATATTTGGTTTCGACCTCTCTGTCGCTCAGCTGCATTCGCGACATCTCCCCTTGCCAGGGGAGAAGTCTTTGAATCTGCCCCTTTTACTTAGACTAAATCGAGAAAAAATTTCTCAGCTTAAACTATTTCCCCAAAGCGTTTATATCGCTTTGATATTTGGCAGCAGTGGCCATTACATTGTCCCCGTAAAAGCTGTATTTGGCATTTGTGGAACCGCTAAAATAACGCATGGCCGCGTTCCACTCCCCTTGCGTGGTTCCATCCGCCCCGTTGCTTGTAAGCTTAATGGCGGCCGCGGCAAAAGCATCGCGAATATCCCAAGGGTTGGCCGGGCTGTTGCCTGTAAGCTGGCTAACTTTGTCTTTATAACCCGCCCAAGTGGAAGGAATAAATTGCGCCGGGCCCATGGCTCCGCCCCACCCGACCTGGCTGCCCTTTGCATCGTGCATGGGGCAAGACACCGGAGTAATATTTGCATCCATTCCCAAGCTTTGGGTAATTTGCAAAAATGGCGGGATGTCCCGCGTAGGACTCATTACAACTTTATAGCTTTTTGACGGCGGGTCGCCGGGACGGTTGCAGGTGCCAACGTTCTTTCCCAAATTGGATTCTTGGGTTAACACTGCCAGCAAAAAGGCCGGATCAATTCCCGTGGAGCCTTTGGCCCACTGCGCAATTTTTAGAGCGTCGCCAAAAGTAATTTGCGAACTAATTCCAAGCAACTGATAAAGCCTGCTGCGAATGCCTGCGGCCTGCTTTTGCGTATCGCTAATAACAATTTGATAATCTGACTCCTTACCCTTGGTTTGCGAGAGCAGAGTGTTTTGCTGGCCGACCGAATCGGTAAGCTGGCTTTGCTGGATAACCGCTATCTCAAGTAAATTTTGCGCTGCGGTTTGCTGCAACACCAATTGGTCCTGCTGTTTTTGAAGCAATGCATTGGATGAGTTTAATTTATCAACCAAAGTTCCCAAACCCTGGGAAATATGCGCGTAGTCCTGGTACGTGGTAAACACATCTGACAGCTTCTTTTGGCCAATTACGGTGTACAAAAACGGTGATGAATCATTTTGGTTAATTAGGCGAATGACTCCTGCAATTTGATTCTTGTAACCGTCCGAATCGGTTTGATTTTTTTCCATCTCCGCTTTGGTTTGGGCAATTTGTCCGGCAAGCTGGGCCAGCTGTAAATTAGTGGCCTGAATCTGCAAATTATAAAGCGCCTGCTGCTTTTGCAGGCTTTTGATTTTATTGGCCAAAGTATTTTTTTGCGCCTGGACCTGCTTTAGCTGGCCTTGAAAATCCGAAATTTGCTGCTGAATCTGGTCCAATTGTACCTGCAGCTGCTGCTGCTCTGCTGCCGTTGGAGGCTCGGCCAATTGGGCAAAGCTAAAGGCGAATTTGGTCAAAATTATAACCAAACAAAACCCCAATAAAAGAAATATGTTGTTTTTCTTGAAGATACGCATGCCTTAATGATAACAGTTAGCTGGTTAAACATCCATCTCTTTAACTGAACCAAAAAAACATTCCCTATGATTAGGAATGTTTTTTTGTGTGCCTGTTTTTACCACCTCATTTGAAATTTAAATTTGTATTTTAGAAAACAAATAGCTGCCAACCGACAAGAAAGTAAAAGTAATTACGCAAAGAACTATTATATCAAAAGATAAAGTATAGTGTCCGGAATTGGAAAGCAGTACCCTAAAAGCGTCTATACCGTAAGACAACGGATCAAATTTGGTGAGAATTACTAAAGCTGTCGGCAAGCCGGAAAGCGGAAACAAAGCTCCGGAAAGAAAAAACAGCGGCATAACCAAAAAATTTACAACCAACTGGAAACCCTGCATGTCTTCAAGCTGGGAAGCAATAGCCGTACCCAAAGCCGTAAACATGGTTCCCACCAAAAGCATTACTAAAATTAAAGGGAAAATTGACAGCCAATTTTGAGGGCGAAAACCGGGAATTAAAGCCAAACATAACACAAATATTCCCTGAATTGTGGCAATAGTTGCGCCGCCCAAAGTTCGGCCAATCATTATGTTAAATCTGGATACAGGTGCGACCATGGTTTCTTTTAAAAACCCGAACTGGCGGTCCCAAATAACTTGGATACCGGAGAAAATAGAAGTAAAAATAATGCTCATTCCTATAATACCCGGGGCCAAAAAATTTATATAGTTTCCCTGGCCGGCTTTTTGAAAAGTTGGACCCAGACCATAACCCAAAGCCAGCAAAAAAAGAATAGGCTGTCCGAGTGAACCTATCATTCTGGATTTGGAACGCAAATAGCGCTTAAGTTCCCTAAGCCACATTATATAAATAGTTTTCATAAATTGATTGTGCAAGATTTAAATAATTTAAAAGATTGACCATGATTTAATTGCAGACATTCTTGTCATTCATTTAATTCATGTCAGTTTTGTCAATTAACCTACCTTCTTCCCCCGCCTTGCCTCATTTGATGGCGCTGGCGCATATGGTCGGTTGCGCTGGCCGCTTCATCGCGAATAACATTACCCGTAAGCTTTAAAAAGGCCTCTTCCAAAGAAGTTGTCCCGGTTTGAGCCTCAAGTTCTGCAGAAGTTCCTGTAGCAATAATTTTCCCGTGGTCAATAATGGCAATGCGCCGGGCAACCCGCTCGGCTTCTTCCATATAATGGGTGGTAAAAAATACGGTAATTCCTTCCGATTTATTAAGCTCTTCCAAATACGTCCACATATGGTTGCGAGTCTGCGGATCCAATCCTAAAGTTGGTTCGTCCAAAAACAAAACTTTAGGGTGATGAAGCAGTCCGCGGGCAATTTCCAATCGGCGTTTCATACCACCGGAAAATTCCTTAACCAAACTGTCTTTTCTGTCCCAAAGTTCTACAAAATTCATCAATTCTTCTATCCTCTTGCGGCGGAGGCCTTTTTCCACGCCATAAAGCACACCGTGAAATTCCATATTTTCCCAAGCGGTTAGTTCATCATCAAGACTCGGGTCTTGAAAAACTATGCCAAAGGAATGCCGCACGGCATCGGAGTCATTTAAAGGATTGCTGCCGTTAAGCTCAATACTACCGGAAGAAGGAGTGAGCAGAGTGGTCAGCATTTTAATGGTGGTGGACTTGCCTGCCCCGTTTGGCCCCAAAAAAGCAAAAATTTCCCCGTGCTTTACGGAAAAAGATATATTATCAACGGCTTTAAAATCGCCGAACTGTTTGCACAAATTTTTTACTTCAATAATATTATCCATATTAATATTATTTTAACAAATTAACACTCCTACCGCCACGGCAAAAGCGGAATTTTATAAATTAATTTATATTTAAAAATTATTTCCTTGCCCCACCGCTTCCGAAATATTTTTATACCCGTCCTTTTTTAAAAACTCGGCCAAGCCTTGATTAATTTCTCCAATTACCTGCGGACCCTGCCAAATCATTCCGGTAATAAGCTGAATCAAAGAAGCTCCCAGTTTAATTTTTCTGTAAGCGTCTTCGGCATTAAACACTCCCCCGCTGCCAATAATAATTTTTTTACCGCCGTAAAACTTGTAGACTTTCGCAACTAAAGCATTGGAAAGGCCTTCCACAGCTTTGCCGGAGAATCCGCCCTTGCCATAATGGTTAAATTTATTGGCTTTAGTCAGGTTGCTGCAGACAAAGCCGTCCACCGGATAATTTTGGCAAACCTCCAAAATTCCCTGAAGCTGAATTTCCGGCAAATCCGGGGAAAGCTTTATAAATACAGGTTTTACTTTTGGAATGCTAAAAATTTTTGCCAAAAGAACATTTAAGTTTTCCGGCATGGCAAAAATCGGCTTTTCCTCGCAGGTATTGGGGCAGCTGATGTTAATGGTAAAATACGCGCCAACATCCTGAAAAGTGCTATAGGAATAGAAGTAGTCTTCCACCCCAACCTGGACCTGGGCGGTTTGCGGGGTATTGGTTTTTGCTATGCTGATGCCAACCGGAAACGCAAACTTTTTTTCCGACATCTGTTCATGCAAAACTTTGGCTCCAAAGTTTTTTAAGCCGTAATTTACCCTCAATGTTTTTTCCTTGGGCAAACGATAAAGCCTCGGCTTGGGATTGCCTCCGTAAGGCTTGGCCGTAAACGAGCCAACTTCTTCAAAACCAAACCCAACACTGGGTAGAATATCCATTAGACGGGCGTCTTTATCAAAACCTGCGGAAAGGCCAATTGGATTTACAAAATTTATTCCCAAAATGTTTTGCTGTAAAGACTTATTTGAATAGTCAAACATATAATGGGTTAAGCTTCGGGTTATGGAGCTTTTTCCCAAAAGTTCCCCGCAGGCAGTCATAAAATCATGAATCTCCTCGGGATCGAACAAAAAGAAAACCGGCTTAAGGATATTCCGGTACAAAAAACCTATAACTTTATTTCTTAGCTTGATCATAGTCTACAGAATTACGAATTAATACTAATCTACACCTGCCCGCCATGCCATAATTTTGAGATACTCCAGCCTTTAAAATGAACAAAAATTTTATTTATATTTAAATTTTCCAGGCAGGCTTGGCAGGCGGGGAAAACTACGGAAACGAAGCCTTCTCCTTTCTGTAGTTTTCTGTAGTGTCTTAACTGTCCCCTTCCGTAGTATATTATAGCATTTTTTACCCTTTTATAGTAGAATACAACAGTATTTGATCAATCAAAAATTGAGCAAAGGTGCTCTTTGCCTTCGTTGAGCAAAGTGAGCAAAGAGCACCTTTGCTCATGGCTAATTTTATTATCCAAATGAAATCTAAATTCATCACAATAGGCTTAATCCAAAACAAAGTGTCGGCCAATATTAAAGCCAATATCCTAAAGACCGAAAAAATGATCCGGCAGGCGGCCAAAAAAGGCGCGCAGATTATCTGTCTTCAGGAATTGTTTCAAACCCTATATTTTCCGCAATGGGAAAAAATGGATAAGAATAAATACGCCGAAACCATCCCCGGCTCGACATCTTCGGCAATGCAAAAATTAGCCAAGGAACTTGGCATTGTTTTAATTGTTCCGATTTACGAAAAACTTGGCAACAAATTTTTTAATACCGCCGTGGTGTTTGATGAAAAGGGAAAGAACATTGGCAGGTACCACAAAATTCACATTCCACATGACCCTGGCTTTTATGAAAAAGAATATTTTGAACAGGGACAAGACGGCTACAAAATTTTTAACACCAAATTCGGCAAATTTGCCGTGTTAATTTGTTTTGACCAATGGTTTCCGGAAGCCGCGCGGCAGGTGCGTTTGGATGGGGCTCAAATAATTTTTTATCCCACGGCCGTGGGCGAAATTATTGGCTACAAATCCGAAGGAGATTGGCACGATGCCTGGGAAACCATTCAGCGCGGACACGCCATTGCCAACAGCCTATATGTGGCAACTGTTAACAGAACCGGGCGCGAAAGCCAAATGCAATTTTTCGGCCAGTCGTTCGTATCTGATCCGTTCGGCAAAGTATTAAAACGAGCCGGCAAAGACAAAGAAGAAGTTTTGGTGCAAAAATTGGACCTGTCCCAAAACGAATTCTTTGCCGAAGGCTGGGGCTTTTTACGCAACCGCCGCCCCGATACCTACAAAAAGTTAACAAGCAATAAACTCGTAAAAAATTCCAAGAAACTGCAAACAGTTGCCCATTACAAAGACGAAATTAAAGCCTTAAAAGGAAAATAAATGATAGACACTCCCCTAAAATCCGGATTTATTATGCCCGCGGAATGGGAAAAACATTCCGCTGTTTGGCTGGCCTGGCCGCACGACGAAGTAACTTTCCCCGGCGGCAAATTGAAAAGAGTTGAAAAAACTTATATTGAAATTCTCAAAAACATTTCTCAGTTTGAAGATGTGGAGCTTTTGGTATTGGATAATAAAACCAAAACCCGGATAGAAAAAATGCTAACTAAAGCCGAGGTTAAATTGTCCAAAATATCCTTCCATATTACCGATTATGCCGATGTTTGGATTCGCGACTTTGGTCCGACATTTATAATCAACAAACAAGACCACGAACTGGCCTGGATTAAGTGGCACTACAACGCTTACGGCAACAAGTTTCCCGAACTTTTAAAAGACAACGAGGTATTCTTTAACCTGCGCCGGGACGTGGACAAAAGAATGTTTGAGCCGGGCGTAATAATGGAAGGCGGGGCCATTGAAACCAATGGCCAGGGAGTACTAATAACCACCGAGCAGTGTCTGCTTAACAAAAATCGCAATCCGCAGCTTAACAAAAACGAAACGGAAAAATACTTAAATAAATTTGTAAGCGCCAAAAAAGTTATTTGGCTCAAGCAAGGCCTTATGGGCGACCACACCGACGGCCATATAGACGAACTGGCCCGTTTTGTTTCGCCAAATAAAATTGTTTGCGCTTATGAAGAAAATACGGCTGACGAAAACTACAAAGCTCTGGAAGAAAATTTCCAAACTCTGGCTAAAGTTACCAATCTTGAAGACAAACCTTTTGAAATAGTTAAATTGCCAATGCCACACATGAAGTATAAAGACGGGACCACGGCCCCGGTTTCCTACTGTAATTTTTACATTGGCAACGGTATTGTTTTGGCTGCAACTTTCAAAGACCCAAGCGACGCCAAAGCTTTGGAAATTCTGCAATCCTGTTTCCCGGACCATAAAATTGTGGGCATAGACTGCAGCGACATTATTTACGGCGGCGGAGCTATACACTGCATAACCCAGCAACAACCTTTGGCTTAAACAATCCGAGCCTGCCAAAAAACAACAGCCAGCATAATCACCCAAATAATAAATGCCTCTAGCAACAATTTTCCTTACCCTGGCAGCCATTTCCAACGTTATTGGCTATGGAGTTTATTTATGGATGATAATAAAAAACAAGATTAAGCCGCACGGTATTACTTACTTAATCTGGTCAATAATTGTCGGGCTTAATTTTACTATCCAGGTGATTTCCGGCGTGGGCAAAGGGGCTGCATTATTGGGTATTAACTTTGCCGGCTGTACATTGGTTTTTATATTTTGCTATCTTAAAAAACATATTGCTTATGACCGAATTGATTGGGTTTGTTTTTTTCTGGCAATTTTTGCAGTTATCTTGTGGCTACTGACAAAAACCCCAATTTATTCGGTAATTCTCTCATGCATTATAGATATATTGGCAATCTTGCCAAGCTTCCGCAAAACCTTTAACAAGCCATACGAAGATTCGGCTCTGCTGTTTTTTATTTCAGGACTGGAGTATTTGATGTCATTTCCGTCGTACCAGATAATTTCTTTTATAGTTATACTTTATCCGGCTTTTGTTATTTCAGCTGACTTTTCCTATGCCGGATTTATGTTTGTAAGAAGAGTCCAAACAAAAAAATTAAACAATTTTTTTAATTGACATTTACTAATAATCGCTATAAAATAATTTTGTTATTAATCCCGCTTGAACTCATTGAACGATTGTCCGCGTTGCCATTTGACTTCGCTAAAGCTACGTCGGATAAAAGGCTGCGGCGAACTCGCTCTATAATTATAAATTTATAGTACTTGTCCCGAGCTTGCCTGGGGCAACAACGAATTGCATAGATATTAGGTTTTAGATGTTAGGTAGTAGATAAAAAAAACAGGGTGATTGCCGGGAACTAACCCCAGGCAACCACCCCAAGCTTCAGCTGACATTCGCGACGACTTCGTCATCTTCGGCGATGATTTCTGACGAGCTGCCGTCGCCGGCCTCGTCTGTTACAGTTTCAAATCCCTGATCGACGCCCATGTCGACTGCGAGCTGTGGCCGAACCTGAGTCGGATCGGATTTTGAGAGGCGCCTTAGCATAGACGCAACCGCTCCCGGCTCTTCTCTTCTGTCCAGCAACATGGCCTCGTCGCTGTTTCTCTCGATTGCCATAAAATTACCTCCTTGTGATAGACAATACAAGAAAGAAGTAAAATTGTCAATCGGCTGAACTAGTAGGTTGTATTAACTCGACCATGCGCCGAATATGTCAGTTAATATAAATTGAGGTAAA
>CAIWKW010000065.1 GCA_903913365.1 Candidatus Doudnabacteria bacterium
GTTGAAAAACAAAAACAGCTGTCTGAGCTTATTGCCATACTATATGAAAAAGTTTACGAACGGGCCAACGGCAATCAAGCCCAATTATTAATGGACGTTGTTAAAGGCCACGAGGCGCAATACGGGCCCTTAGATGCGGAAAGTTCCGAAAATTTACAACGCGCATTAATTGAATACAGCAGAAAACACGACAAAGCAGGGTTTTATTATCGGCAATACGAACAAAAACCCGAAGAACTATTCGAGCGTTGTTTCGGAAAAAAACCAAAAGGAAAAGTTCAGCTTATATTGGGTCCGATGACTTTATGTTTTCGCTGTTTTGATGAGGATGACTACGTTTTCGCTTACATGAACCATCAGCATGAAGATAAAAAACCAACGGATTCAGAAGATGAAAAATCAAAAGCTGTTAGGAGCCAAGGCGTAGCTTTCTTCCAAGTCAAAGTTGGCGACTTGGCTGGTTCAATCATTATGGAAAAAGCCAGTAATAATTATTCCATAGCCAAGGAATATAAAACAAATACTATAACCCTGGCAAAAAATAGGAGCACGCCGGTAAAGTTCGCCGATTTAGATTTAAAAGCCGGCCTCCCTTGGCGGACTGACGGGGCGATGCGTTATAAATTTAATTTTGAGAGAACAACGGATGGCAAAATTTCTAAAATTGCACTATACGATTTCATAAAGAATGAGGACTATTTTAATATTGAGCCCGGCTGGCAGCCTTTTACCTTCCGGCTGGAGCTGCCCGCAGAAAAATTTAAGGAAACAGAGTACGTAGAAATTACGGTTGATACCGAGGGTATAGACCTTCTTGACCACAGCCGCAAACAAAACGAAATTTCATGCGAAGTCTACATGGGCAAAAAACAAATTATCAGGGACGACAAGCTTTCTAAGGCCATTCGCAGACATGAAGAACAGCATCAATTCAATAAATTGTTTGTACCAAAAGAAGAGTATATGGGTATAGCCCCCGGCTTAATCCAATCATTGGAGAAAATGATGAACGGGCAGGATAAAAAAGAAGCGGTCTCAGCAAAGAAAAAAATAATCACCGTTTTAGCCAAGCATTACAGAAGAATACTTGTTGATCCCAGGGCCCGTGACGAGATAATTTCTTACTATAAAGAAGGTAGGGACTTAAGCTCTGTTGCCAGAACATTAAAAACCAGTCCTTTATATGATTATGCCGCTGAGGTTGTGGAATTCACAGACAAAACAAAAATCCCCTCATACCGCCAATGGATTGAAAAGCTAATTTATAAAGACTTGGGTGAGGGGGAAAGAATAAACCAAATTACATATAGTCCGCAAAAGCAGAATGTAAACCTAAAAAAGACAATTCCTTTACTAATGTTTTTTGAAAACGGCGAATTTTCTGAGACCGAAGTCACCCTAGCTGTAGACGAAGTATTAAAAACAGATTATTTCCGGTCAATTGACCGCTGGCTTAAGCAAATTAAGACCTTGGAAGAAATTGGCTATGGCCGGCAACAAATAGTGGCTTTTTGCAATATGTTGCCAATAAGAAGCTGGGAAGCATTTGTACGAAGATTGAGTAAAAATACAAACAAAAAACAAAGAGAGGAAAGAGCATCTCTGTTTCCTGATGATACAGAGCGCTTTGCAGATCTTTAAGTATCGCACTATTGCACTTTGAAATCCCAAGCCGTGGCTTGCAGTTCTTTAGTATCGGAATTAACCGACACCAGAGCATACTCGCCCGACTCCAAAGAACTTACCGGTATCAGGCTCATACTGCCAAGGTCCTTCTCGAAAGAGGTTTTTTGATTTGCTATTATGGCAGTACAAATACTTACAGAAATTAGAAAATTGGGAATATGACAAGATCAACCAATATCCAAATATCAATTAGTAACTTTCTAAATTTATGAATTCAAAAACAGCAAAGCCAAAAACTATTGGCGAATATATAAAAAACTATCCTGCTCCCGAGCAAAAAAAATTGCGCGAGATGTTAAAGCTTACGCGCCAAGCCGCGCCAAAAGCGGAAGAAGGCATAAAATGGAGCATGCCGGCTTTGTCGTACAAAAGAATTCTGGTAATGTTTGCCGGGTTTAAACATCACATTGGTTTTTATCCCACCGCCGCGGCAATGGAAGCTTTTACCAAAGAAACTTCCAAATTCAAAACCGGCAGAGGCTCTATCCAGTTTCCGCTGAGCGAACCTTTGCCCAAAGCACTAATAAAAAAAATTACCACCTTTCGCGTAAAGCAAGCTATAGAAAAAGACGGGAAATGGCGGACATAGCCTGTATCCTTACATCCTTGTATCCTTACATCCTTAACTACAATTATATGACCAACCTCTTCAACAAAACCACAACCGCACTAGTGGTAATAGATTTGCAAAAAGGCATAACCGCTATGCCGGCAGAACCTTACCCGACAAAAAATGTAATAGCCAACGCCGCAAAGTTGGCACAAGCTTTCAGGAAAAACCAAATGCCGGTATTTTTGGTTAGGGTGGCAACTTCGCCGGACAACAAAGACCGCCTTTCGCCCATTACCGACGGCCCAAACCCCTGGGCCAACCGGCAAATCCCGCCGGACTTTAGCGATATAGTTCCGGAAATGGGGCCCGAACCTACCGATTTTATTATTACCAAAAAACAGTGGGGCGCGTTTTATGGCACGGATTTAGACTTGCAACTTCGCCGCCGCAAAATAGACACCATTGTTCTCTGCGGAATTTCCACCAACATTGGCGTGGAAAGCACAGCCCGCTTTGCTTTTGAGCTAGGCTTTCAACAAATATTCGCGGAAGACGCCATGAGCGCCCGCTCCGCGCTGGAACACGAGCACTCTATTAAAACCATCTTCCCCCGCCTCGGCCGGGTGCGCAAGACAGCGGATATTTTAAGCGCCCTAGCGTAAACAATCCAATTTTTAAACCAAATTATTAAAACCCGAATCTGTTTTCGGGTTTTAATAATGTCTTGACCATACCGGCTATTTTAGCTATTATGACTAGCTCTTTACTTAAGAGCTAGAGGTGAAAGATGTACTGGGAAGAGGTTGTCTCTGATAGTGGTATGGAAGTATGGCGTGCCAATGTCCCTGGCGGATGGTTGGTTTTTATCGCCAGAGTAGGAGAACAAGCTGGATCATTCTTCTACCCAGACCCTGGACACCAATGGGACGGAACGACGGACTGAAGATTGAGGAGGACAACACGCATCCATGGGCAGTACCCCGGACATAGGTCCGCCGGTACTGCCCTCGCTTTTTTATATTTCAAAATTCCACTTGCAAAAACAATCTTCTCACATAAAATACCCGAAGCTATAGCTTCGGGTGTTTTTAATGCAGTTAAATTCTGCGGGCAACTTATTGCAAAAATTTCCAAATTCCGGAAAATAAATCCCTTAAGTTTTTTGCCAAAGCCGGATCTTTAATTTCGATTAAATAAAACGGATGGTCTTTTCCCTGAATCATAATTACATAATCCCCCATTACCCAAGTGGAGTAGGTAAAATCGTAGCCGTGCTGCCAAATTTTAATTTTCCTTTTATCAATGTGATTATGCTGTTCAAATTCCAGCTCAGCAGGATTATCTTCGGTAATCAGCTCTTGAACTATAGGGCCGGACAAGCCTTTGGAATACAGCCAATCAAAATATTCCGGAAAATTTTGCAGGAGACGGGAATCTTGAAAGCCACGCCAAACGCTGTCGTATGCAAGCAGATTGGAGCACCAAAGCGGAGTGTGTTTAATTAAATGCGATTCCATATTTGATTCATCCACAAAACTAATTTTCGCCAGCAAAAAAGGATGCTTGCTGGCCAAACGATTAATTTCGCTGACTGCCCTGGTAGCCAGCTCTTTTTGTTTGCGCACATCCCTTTCCTTTTTTTCAAAATATTCTATGAGGCTTACGGTAGATGCGGGCAAATAAACCGAAGTCGGAGAACCCAAATCTTCAATTACCAAACCCTTGGCCACCAACCCCGAGAGTACTCCATAAGTGGTTGTTCGGTTAAGCTTGGTTGCGGTTGCCAATTGATTGGCGGTTAAGCGGCCTTTTTGTACCAAAGTTAAGTAAACCAAAATTTCTTTTGGGGAAAAATCCAAACGTTCTAAAAAATCTTGAATCATTGTTAAATAATAACCATTTGTCGGACTTTAGTCAACTGGCGTTTTTGCTTATAAACAAAAGCTATTTTTAAATAGCTTGTACAAAATTTTACGACAAAATTAAATAAAAGAACTACTATGGAGGTGTCAGAAATCTTATAAAAGTAATAAAAAGACAACTGACAGATCTTTAACAACCAAAATAGAGGAACAAAAACTACTTCGCCAAAAACCAGAGCCTACGACTGGCGGTTCGACCGTAGAATTTCGCGCTTAACAGTGGCCCGCGGAATTCTACGTCTGTTGAACCGACAGAGACGAGATCGTGGCAGGCGACCAACTGCAAAATGCTTGAAAAGGAAGTTTATGCTTAAGAGAATGATTGCGACCGTGATTATCCTGGCTGCCTTCTGGGGAGCCAAAACCGTTTACAACGCAATGGGGCCGCAGGTTGAAGCCGCGGCCGCTGTTAACCAGGCAAAGGACTCAATTGCGTCCTACACCTACGGCCAACAAATGGCCCGCGGCAATCTGGTTTCCACCGGCATGAATATTCTGCTGGCGATTGCGCTGGCGGCAATATGGGGCAGTTTCCTGTATAAGAAGTTGCGCCCGAGCAATAACGCCTCTGCGCTGGCCCTGCTGGCTGTAGCCATAAGCTTCAGCCTCGCCGGTTGCGGACCTTCCAAGGTGCTGCCACTGGAGAACATTGGACCCAATGAGACTGCGTATGTTATTCCTCTGGAAGGCGACAGTGCCAACCAGGGCAAGATTCAGTCCGTAAAATACTTGGAAGACCACAAGGTTCTTGCCAAGCGGATTGAGATTCCGGTTCGCGAGCGCGACTTGGGCCACGGCCTCGGCAACTACGAGTGGTTGCCCACGGTCAAAGTCATCAAAGTGGACAGAACGCCAATTACCCGCGAGTGGACCAAGGGCCGTGAAAGCGGTACTTCCAACTCCAACCAAGCGATTGCAGTTGAGTCGCTGGAGTCAATCAACTTCCGGGTAGGCATCAACACCACGGGCAACGTGCTGGAGGAGGACGCTTCCACATTCCTTTACTGGTTTGCGGGCAAGCCTATTTCTTCCGTGATGGACGAAAACGTTCGCGGTTTTGTCCAGTCGCTGATGTCGGCCGAATTCGGCAAACTCACTTTGGAAGATTGCAAAAAGCAGAAAGGGCGGATTATTGCCCAATCTGCCGAGGCTGCAACCGCGCACTTCAAAAAGATGGGGCTGAACATTATGAACATGGGCGGCTCCGAAGGCCTGCTCTATGACGATCCGGCGATTCAAGATGCCATCAACAAGACGGCAACGTCCGAAATGTACATTGAGATTGCCCGAAAGGAAAAACTCGCGCAAGACGAGCGCAACAAGATGGTTGTAGCCAAATCCACGGCCGACCGCCAAGCCGCGGAACAGTTCTCTCAAGCCCAGGCAGCGCAGGTTGCCAAGCTGGAGCTGGACATTAAGCGTATTCAGGCCGAAGCCACACTGGAAGCGGCCAAACGCTGGAAGGGAGACATGCCGGGCGGAATTATTCCGCAAGGCAGCAATATCCTGTTTGGGCTTGACCGCCCCCTAAGCAACAAGTAATGTTGCCTTAGGCCTTAGCAAAGGCCGAAGTAGTTTGATCTTTTCGAGCCCGGTGTGCTGTCTGACGCAAGTCAGCAGCCCCGGGCTCGCTTTTTTAAATTCACCAAAGTTCCACTTGCAAAGATACTCTTCGAATGGAAAGTGTACAGAGCCTCGACAAGTAAGCCAACTTGTGATATTCTAAGCTGTCCACCAAACGAAAGGAGGGTGAAATTTTATGCAAGGCGAGCACACTTGTCCTGCAATGTTGGCGACCGATACCTACAAACAAATAGTTAGAATTCGCAAGGAGCCTAACTTCTGGCACAACGGGCCGGCCTACTGGCAAAAGATTACGGCATATTACAACGAGACCTTTCGGCGATGGTCGCCGAACGATGGGGAAAAGCTGGAACCACCTGTATGCCCTTTCTGCCATGCCAACCTCGAATGACGACCAGTCATCAAATCAACGCCCTTTTCTATCACCCGCCTCCTGGCGGACCTCGATGGAACTGCGGCGTTTTCCTTTTGTCAAAAAAACGATTTTAAGCATTTAAAATAAAATGGCTACACCCGCCGGCACTGTCCTCGCTTTTTTTATTACCACAAAATTGTTTTTGCAAAGACAATCTTCGCACAAACTGACTTGCCGATTCACTGACCAGCTTACCTGCTTATTTGCTGACTTCGGAGTATGCTATGTATATGCCCATACACAAAGACGTAAAAATTGGACACGCGCATTTAACGGTTTCGGATTTAGAGAAATCACTTAAATTTTACCGCGACTTGCTCGGCTTTGAAGTTACCACCAAATTCGGCGACTCCGCGGTGTTTCTTTCCGCGGGCGGATATCACCACCACATTGCGCTTAACACCTGGGCGGGCAAAGGCGCAAGGCCCGCACCTTCCGGCCACACCGGCTTGTACCATTTTGCAATTTTATATCCTACCCGCAAAGAATTGGCCCTGGCCGTAAAAAAACTTAGCGACGCCCACTACCCTCTTGAAGGCGCCGCGGACCACGGAGTATCTGAAGCCATATACCTGCGAGACCCGGACAACAACGGCGTAGAACTTTACGTAGACCGCCCCAAAGCCGAATGGAAAAAAGATTTTAACGGGGAAATAATAATGGTCACCGAACCTTTGGATCTGGAAAATTTAATGGGAGAGTTAAACAAATAATCCCTGCTACTCCATAAACAAATTTCACTTCGATACGTCCACGTATCAAAGTGAAGCAAAATATTTTAAAGGCCGGCGTACTAAATTAACCAAATTAAAAAATATGATAAAAGGAAACTTTCTTGGCGCAGCAATTGTTGCAATTATTTACACTGTCTATATCTTGGTAAGACCCCTTACATCTCGATTTCAAGAAGCAATAGTACTAGTGGTCCTTAATGCATTAACAATCGTACTAATGTCTTTTGCATTCAAAGGAATTTAGCATTGCCCCCCTGCATCTACACTGCGATACTTCCATGTATCGAAGTGAAGCATTAACACTGCTTTAAACCTAAATACCCCAAGCATTTGCTTGGGGTATTTTAATATAATCAATGAACCACTTATAAAAGCCATGTTCGGTCCATACAAAGATACCCTCATTTAAGCCACTATACATTTTTTCTATTTAATATATAATATGGTCAATCGCCGCCCAGCAGGCGGTGTAACGTTAGTAAGGAGGAAGACATATGTCTTCAATAGATGTGATGTTAAATGGTACCCAGTACCTGGCACTGGGCAACAAACCCGAATGTGCCAAAGAATGGCTTGAGGCCTGGAAAAATGCCCTAAAACGGAAAAATTTCCGCGACCTTCTGACTCTTACCCACTGGGGCCTCCAGCTCCCGCTTCACCGGGAAAAAGACCATGACTCTGTGACACAGCTAATCTGCCATTACCTGGCTGTGGCCGACGGCCATCAGAGTGCTAAAAACTTCGGCCACCATGGCCCGGCAAGCAGTGAAACCGACTTCAGCATGATGAGCCACGGCGAACGCATGCAGAAACTCTCGGACAAGGCATGGATGGAACTGTGCAACCGCGTATTCGTATTCGAAAATGACGGATTCGGCGAGCAGCTAAAGTATTCATGGTACTTTCGCGATCCCAGCTTGGCTGCGGCCTTCATCTGCTTCATAAATCCGGAACGTTGGCACGACGGCAAATTCTGCTGCCTAGAGCAGGCCAATATCGACTTGACGATTAAATCGGCATACCACGTAAAAGCACATGCTTTTACCTGCCGGTTTTTAGAGGAAGCCTGGCAGTATCGGGAAATACTGGTAAGGGAAAACGCGTTTCGAAAATTGAGCGAAAAGGATACGGCCGAACTCCAAAACCGCATCCAATTCTTCCGCCGGCTCAAACCCCAACTCGCCAAGCTTATAATTCGCTACGGCATGGCGGACTTTCTGCATGACCAGAAGCTTGACCATCCGACTCGCCTCATACTCCGCGACATCGCGTTCAACGATACAACCTTGCCTACTGCGGCACCGAGCTGTGGAAATATGGATTTGGCTAAGATTTATGGCCATTTGAGTCCTGAACACGGTTTCCCCACATTGGGATATCGCGAAGTGGCGCGAGTCCTTCTGCTCTATCCCTACCTCGTGAAAGGGCGCAGGGATTATGTGCACGAACAAATCCGCAAAAAGCTGGCAGCCAAGGCCGCCGAAGCTGAACAGCTGCAAGCCCAACTGAAGACAGTTGCCGCCAAACTCGAAGCGCTTAAATAAGCTTCGAGTCCGGCACGACCAAATACGCCCGCAGGGTTCAACTCTACGGGCGTTTCTATTTACTTACAAAAGTCGCCTTCAAAAAAACCGCCTACTTGAAAGATCCTGACAACAACGGCGTAGAACTTTACGTAGACCGCCCCAAAGCCGAATGGAAAAAAGATTTTAACGGCCAAATCATAATGGTTACCGAACCTTTGGATTTGGAAAACTTAATGGGAGAGTTAAACAAATAGTATTTCACTAATATAATTACCGCTATAACAGGCGGTTTTTATTATTTTTACCATAGACACCTTATGCTTTTTGTAGTATGATGGAATGTCTTTTGACAATGCTTCGGCAGTCTGAAGTCGGAAGACACTCAGGAGGATCTATGGACTCGAAAATTATTGCCGGCCGCATTGGCAGTTTTCCTGCTTTTGCTACGGTAACGAATCTCAGCTCGGGAGATATTACCCAGATAATTGGCGCAACCACTGGTCTGGTGAAAACTCTCGGCAAATACGCTCTGGTCGGCGGCCTTGCTTCTATAGGCATCGGGGCTATCTTGCTTGCTATTCTGATGGGGGGCATGGCGCCAGCCGATAAACCAACAATACCAATTGGCTGCACGCCAAATTTCATCAGAACAAAGAAGCGATCATTCTGGGGCATTGTCCTGGATGACGAACTGGAGTTTGAAACCGAAGGGAATTCTTTGAAGGTGCCGTTCGAACGCATAAGCGCCTTCAGGATCGGCATTTTGAAAAGGTTCACTTTGCATGACGCCGAAATAAGCCTAGTCGACGGCTCCAACTTTAAAAATGTAACGCTGGTCTCCCCAAAAGAACTCCAAGTGGCAACCTTGGCTGGAGTTCAGAAGATTCCATTCAATCTCTATCCAGATTCTGAGAAGAAATACGGCCAAGCGTATTATCTGGATGATGTGGTTTTCCAAAGCCCAACGATAACCGAAGCAGAGCAATTGCGTGACAGACTTCAAAGAGCGCTCGACCAGAACGCCGACGCCATCACCAAGCTCATCGGGCCGGACGTACTGAAACAGTTCTTTAACGTTTCGTCCATCTGAGCCGTTCATCTGAGGCCGACCATGACTTTCGAGACCAAGCAAGAAGCGCACGCGCCGCCCTAACCGGTGGACCACGGCGCTTCTTCAATTTCTATATCAAACCTACTGCGATACGTCCACGTATCGCAGAAAAGTACACTAATTCTTTAAACCTAAATACCCCAGCATTTGCTGGGGTATTTAAATCTGTTCAAACTCCAAAACTCGGCATATAATATAGATAATATTTTACTATCTAATTAATCAATATGAATAAAAGCGAACAACCGATGGATTGGAAAATCCAAGCAGGAATAAATTATGAAATTTTAAGAACCCAAATGCCTTACCTTCTTGGATATAAGGGGGAGGTGGAAGTAGCTACCTTGCCAGACGGCAATATTATGATATATGGCGGAATGAACCGATACTCCCAAGACGGGCAGGTGGTTTATAAATATAACCCTGAAACCCAAACGGCACAATTAGTATCGCTTGATACCAACAGAAACATACAAGGAGTTTCAAGAGAATCTGTAATGGACAAAATAGATTTTAACCATTACATGCAACCGGAGAGTGCTTTTGAAATGCTTGCGACCTTAACGGGAATTACAGCAGAACAAATTAAAGGTATGTTTCCAGAAGCGTCTAACTATGATCAAATTTTGCTAAATAGAACCGTAGGCAGTTCTGTTATTCGTATTAGTTTTAAATTACCCGGCAAGCCAAATGGAATTTCTTGTATGTACGACTACGACCTTACAACAGGTAAGCTTGAGCATACATACAGCAATGACGGCAATGGTAAAGTTTGGGCCTCATGGAATAAGCAAAAACCTAAAGCATAATTGCCCACCCAAAATACCCCAGCATCTTACAACCCCAAAGCCGAATGGAAAAAAGATTTTAACGGCCAAA
>CAIWKW010000066.1 GCA_903913365.1 Candidatus Doudnabacteria bacterium
CATTAGTATATTAGTACTGATTCGTATTTAGTAAAGACAGTTGGCTAATTGTTAGCTATTTAAATACTCGCGATACGATTTAATTTCCAAATCCTCCATTTTGTACTTGTCCAAAGCTTTAACAAATGCCCTGGCCAAATGAAGGTCTGTAAACAAAGGAATTTGGTTGTCCACAGCGGAACGGCGAATATAAAAACCGTCGGTTAAATGAAGTTTTTCCCGCTGCTCATCTGCAAGCCCTGCCTGGCTTAAGTTTACTACAAATGACACTTCTTTTTTCTGAATAATATCCAAAAAATTAGGCCGTTTGCTTTTTTCGGATTCTTTTAAATTTACTTCGTAAGCCTTATTTACGGACTGGCAGGAAAGTCCCTGCTCTTTAAAGAATTGGGCCGTGGTGTCTGTGGCAAAAATTTTATATCCCAATTTAGACAAAATTCCCGCGGCTTCCAAAAATTTTGCTTTGTTTACCTGCCCGCTTAAGGAAAGCAGTACCGATTTTTTGGAAAAATCAAAATTATTGGTGGCTAAAATAGATTTAAGCAAAGCTTCATCGTAAGTTTTGCCGAAGCAGGCCGCTTCCCCGGTGGACGACATTTCCACCCGAAGAACCGGATCCGCTCCGGATAAACGGGCAAAAGAAAATTGCGGGCTCTTTACCACCACGCTGCTAGGATACTGGTATGTTTGAACTTTGCCTTTGCCCAAAAAGCTGTCCACGGCCAAATCCGGCAAATTCAAATTCATGGCTTTGGATAAAAACGGAAAGGTCCGGCTGGCGCGCAAATTAACCTCTATTACAAACGGACGGTTATCTTTTACCAAAAACTGAATATTAAACGGTCCGGTAACCTTTAGTTCCTTGGCCAATTTTTGGGAAATAACTTTTAATTGATACTCCGTGGAAGCGTAAACCCGCTGGGTCGGGTAAACAATGGTCGCATCGCCGGAGTGCACGCCCGCGTTTTCCACGTGTTCGGCAATGGCATAAAGCAAAATTTTTCCGTTTTGCGCCACGGCGTCAAATTCCAGTTCCTTGGCGTTCTCGACATATTTTGAAATAGTAACCGGATACTCCGGGCTTAAAATTACGGCTTTGCCTACAAAATTTTCCAGCTGATGTTTGTTGTAGCATACGCTCATGGCGCTGCCGGAAAGCACATAAGACGGGCGAACCAGCACGGGATAGCCGACAATTTCAACAAATTTTTCCGCCTCCGCCATATTGCTGAAGCTTTGCCACTTGGGCTGGAGAACCTTGAGCTTGTCGAGCAGGGCGGAAAATTTATTGCGGTCTTCGGCGCGGTCAATGTCTTCGGCGGAAGTGCCCAGCAAATTAAAGCCTTCCTTGGAAAGATTCTTGGACAAGTTATTCGGCCGCTGCCCTCCCACGGAAATTATCAAACCGAAAACATTTTCAAATTCACAAATGTCGGATACGGTTTCAAAAGACAAATTTTCAAAATACAGCCGGTCGGACATGTCATAATCGGTGGACACGGTTTCCGGATTGCAGTTAATAATTACGGATTGTTTTTTGTGGCGTTTTAAAGCCATGGCCGCGTGTACGCACGACCAGTCAAACTCCACGCTGCTGCCAATATGATACGGCCCGCCGCCAAGAACTGCCACGGCTTTTTTACCCAAGGGACTAACGTCGTTATGTCCGCCGTGGTAAGTTAAATATAAATAATTGGTTTTGGCGGGAACTTCCCCTGCCAAAGTATCTATTTGAAAAATGGAAGGTAAAATTTTTAAACTTTTGCGCAGTTTGCGTATTGCGAATTCCGTTTGGCCGCACAGCTGGCCCAGCTTTTTGTCGGAAAAACCCAGCCGCTTAAGATTTAATAAGTTATTATGCATGTAGTCTGCCCATTTATGGGCATCCGATGAAGGCCGATAAATCGGCACACTACACTCAGCCTTTACGATATTTTGCAAACCGTATAAAAACCACGGATCAATTCCGGTTATACTGTGAATTTTTGCCACTGTCATCCCCTGCTTTAAGCTGGCGGCTATGGCAAAAATCCGTCTGGGCGTGGGTTTGGACAAAAAATGCATAACTTCGGCTTTGTCTTTAAAGCCGTTATCCGTTACTCCCTCATTTTGGCCGGATTGCATGCGCACTGCTTTTTGCATGGCTTCTTCAAAACTCCGGCCAATAGCCATTACTTCTCCCACGGATTTCATGGCGCTGCCGATTTTTTCTTCAGCCCCGTTAAATTTTTCCAAATCCCAGCGCGGCATTTTTACCACTATATAATCCAGCGCCGGTTCAAAAAATCCTTGGGTAACTTTGGTAATCTTATTTTTTACTTCCAAAAGGCCTTTACCCAAACTAAGTTTTGCCGCCACATAAGCCAAAGGGTAGCCTGTGGCCTTGGACGCGAGCGCCGAAGAACGCGATAAGCGAGCGTTTACTTCTATGACATAGTAATCTAAGGAGCCCTCACCCCTAACCCCTCTTCCAGAGGGAGAGGGGGAACCGGCGGGCCGTGGATTTAACGCAAATTGCACATTACACTCACCGATTATGCCTAGGCTTTGGACAATTTTTATACTGGCCTCCCTCAGGCCGTGATATTCTGTGTTGGTTAAAGTTTGGCTGGGAGCCACAACTATGGAATCGCCGGTATGTATTCCTAAAGGATCAAAATTTTCCATATTGCATACGGTTACCGTATTACCGAATTTATCCCGCACCACTTCGTATTCAATTTCCTTAAAATGATGCAAATATTTTTCTATAAGCACCTGTGGGCTAACGGCTAAAGCGCCTTCCACAATTTCCTTAAGCTCTTTCTGGTTGTGGGCCACGCCGGATTTTTGCCCGCCCAAAGTAAATGCGGCGCGGACCATTACCGGAAAACCGATTTTTTTAGCCACAGCCTGCGCCTGCTTTAAGCTTACGGCCGCACCGCTTTGCGGAACCGGAACGTTTATTGACTTTAAATGTTCGGCAAACAGCTGGCGGTCTTCGGTCAGCTGAATGGATTTAACCGGACTGCCCAAAACCTGCACTCCGTATTTTTTTAAAATCCCCTTCTCTTGAAGCTTAAGGCCGCAGTTAAGGGCCGTTTGCCCGCCAAAGCTTAGCATTATGCCGTCCGGTTTTTCTTTGGCAATAACTTTTTCCACAAAATAATCCGTTACCGGCAAAAAATAAATTTCATCGGCCAAAAACTGCGAAGTCTGAATAGTGGCAATATTGGGGTTGACCAAAATAACTTTAATTTTTTCTTCTTTTAAAGCTTTTATGGCCTGGCTGCCGCTGTAATCAAACTCCCCCGCCTCGCCAATCTTAAGAGCGCCGGATCCTAATATTAAAATTTTTCTATATTTTTTCATAATTCATTTAATTTACTGTCTTTACGGGGTACGGATTGGATACGGATATACGGAGGGAACACTTGGATTACCTAGCAATATCTTAGTCCGTATATCCGTACTGTACCCTCCGTATTCCGTAAAGATAATAAGGGTTATAGCTTTTTAACAAACTCATCAAATATCCAGTCCGCATCAAGCGGGCCGGGGCTGGCTTCGGGATGAAACTGCACTGACATAAACGGCAGGGTTTTATGGATAATTCCTTCATTGGTGTTGTCGTTGGCATTATAAAACCACTCTTTAAAACCTTTGGGAATTTTACCCACGGCAAACCCGTGGTTTTGCGTGGTGAGCAGGCATTTTTTGCTTCCGGAAAGTACGCACGGCTGGTTTTGCCCCCTGTGGCCGAACTTTAATTTGTAAGTGCTGCCTCCCGCTGCCAGAGCCAATATTTGATTGCCCAGACAAATTCCCAAAATCGGCATTTTTTTAGCCAGCAGTAATTTTACGTTGGCGATTGTAGTATCGGCTTTTTGCGGATTGCCGGGGCCGTTGGAAATTACGACTCCGGAAAGTTTATTCTTTAATTTCAGCGGATTAAAATTACAAGGCACCACAATTACTTTTAGCCCTCTTTTTTCCAGGCTGTGAGCGATGTTCAATTTAGCCCCGCAATCTATAAGCGCCACAGTTGTTTTGCCGTTGCCAATCGTATAAAGTTTTTTTGTGGAGACTTCGGCAACAAGATTTCTAAGGTTAGGGTCGTCAAAAGTGTCTTTACTGTGTTTATGGAGTACGGATGAAACGGTACGGATATACGGATTTAGGTGTTGCTTTGTTTCTGAGTGTTCCATCCGTATATCCGTATCCAATCCGTATTCCTTAAATATAATTTTGCCCAGCATTACTCCTTTAGTCCTCAGTTTAAGCGTCAACCCTCTGGTGTCTTTAATTTCCAAAGCAGGAACGCCTTCTTTTTTTAGCCACTGTCCCAGACTCTGCTTGCTTTGCCAGTGAGATGGCGTGGCATTGTAATTGCAGACAATAATTCCGCTAACCTGAATCTTGTCCGATTCCCAAAACTTTTTTTCCGGCACGCCGTAATTGCCAATTAGAGGATAAGTAAACACCAAAATTTGCCCGCGGAAAGAAGGGTCCGTCAGGCTTTCCGGATAGCCGACCATGCCCGTGGCAAAAACCACTTCGCCGGAAGAGAATTTCTTTGCACCAAAGCTTTCGCCTTGATAAACTGTGCCGTCTTTTAGAACTAATTTAGTGTTCATGGATAAAAATTAACCTAATTATTCTAATTGTACTAATTGACCTAAATAAATCCCAATTTCTAATTCCTAAATTTTGACATTTGACATTGGCGCTTATTTAGAATAATTAGAGCAATTTGATCAATTATAAATTTTGCAAACCTTCCCTCTTATAACCGTATAAGCCACACTGCCCGGAAACGTTATTCCTTCAAACGGCGACCAGGCGCATTTGGTTTTAAGCTGTATTTTTTCAATAGTAACGGGCTTTTTCATGTCCAATATTGTTAAGGATCCGACAAAACCCTGCTCTATTCTACCGAACTTTTCATCCGTAAATTCGCCGATAAAATTCCCAGGATTGCCGGAACAAACTCGTGCAATATCTGCCGGAGAAAATTTATGTTCCGCCATGAGCCAGGTTGTAAACGACCCATAAGTATCCAGATGAGGAATTCCCGACATACCCTTTTCTTTTTCCTCAATTGTGTGCGGTGCATGATCGGTAGCCAAGTAATCGATATCGCCATTTATTAAAGCCGCAATCAGCGCCAAACGGTTTTGCCTGCTTTGGCGGATGGGCGGATTAACCTGCAAAAATTTAATATTGCGTCCTGTAATATTTTCTTCGTCAAAATATAAATGATGCGGAGTAACTTCAATGGTTACGGGTAACCCTGATTTTTTGGCGAAAATTATTTTACTGAGTCCTTCCATGGTAGAGCAGTGGCAAATTTTTCCCTTAAGCTCATATTTTTCTATCAGCTTTAGAGCAAAATCAACTGCCAAAATTTCCGCCTCAGCTGGACGCTGCTTTTCGTGGGAACCTTCCATGGAATGCGCGGCCAAA
>CAIWKW010000067.1 GCA_903913365.1 Candidatus Doudnabacteria bacterium
CCAAGATTGACCAAGATTTATTTTAACCGCTGGTTTTTTATTGCAGAATTTCTTGAAGCTACCATTATTGCAGTTATTTCATTGGCTTCTTGTAATAGACTCTCCATTTTGTCATTTTGAATAATTGTCGACTCTCTTAATAATTCCAACCAAAAGCCTGTCTCATCCGCTTCTTCAATTACTATGCCTAATTTGGCAATAAAATCTTTTGCCGATTTTGCTCTACATGCTGCCCGATAATTTGCGGCCACCGACGTTCCTGAACGAAACATTTGTCGCCCAATTAACTTTCCTAAGGAATCCTTTTCCAAAAAAGCTGCCAATTTCATAATCCTTAAAGCAAACTCTTTTGTCCTATTTTGTAAATCTTGCGGCTTCATATACGAGCAATATTGTTAAATTTTGGTCAATTATGTTCAATACTGGTCAATCTTGGTCAATTACTTTACCCATCCTAAAAACCTAAAATTATAATAGCTGTAAGTTGACGATACGGTTTTTAAATTTAATTTCACGCTTCGGTTGTGGCCTTTTATGAACCAGCTGTTGTAATCGGACGGCGTACTGCCGAAAAATAAGTCACCTCCCCCGCCGTTGCCCTGCTGCACGGTATAGCCGTCCTGCGAAGTGTTGGTTGGGTCCAAATTATAAGTTTGAACTTGCTCAAAGGTTAAGCTTGTGGCTTCATTTTTTGAAGTATCGTACAAATAAAATTGCGGCTGAGCCTGATTTTGAGGCGGGTTGGTTAAATTATTTACCGGCTGAGGGATATAAACTGCATGGCCGTTTTGAACCGAGTAGCCGTAATTATTATAGCTGTAATCGTAAACGTTATTGCCGCTCATATAGACAAAATTATATTTTGGCTTTTGCCCAATGCCGGGCAAATAAATAAAGGCCGCAACCAAAATAATCATCAGCACCGGCACTGCCAGCGCAATATATAGAGGCAAATTTTTCTTGTTTATCATAAAATTAGCTGTATAAATTATATAATAGATTATAGCATCTTTCCCATAAATCATGTATAATACTGTAATATTCTACTAAATACTAAAATTACGAAATACGAAACCGAAGAGCTTTAGTATTTAGCTCCTTTCGTATTTCGTAGAAATTTATGGAAGAAAGAGTTCAAAAATTCATAAGTTCCGCCGGCACAGCCAGCCGAAGAAAAGCCGAAGAGTTCATTAAAAGCGGACAGGTTCTTATTAATGGGCGCAAAGCCAAGCTGGGAGACAAGGTTGATCCGGCTGTGGATGTGGTTAAAGTTTACGGCAAAATAATAAAACCCGCGGATGACAAAATTTATTTAATGCTCAACAAACCCAAAGGCTATGTGGTCAGCAAAAGCGACCCCAAGGGAAAAAAGACCGTATTTGATTTACTCCCGGCCGATTTAAAAACCAAAGTTTGGAATATAGGGCGGCTGGATTTTGACACAGAAGGCTTGCTGATATTAACAAACGACGGGGAATTAACGCAGGAGCTTTCCCACCCAAAATACGAACACGAAAAAGAATACGAGGTTACCACCCAGGAAGCACCGCAGGACAGCCAGCTGGAAAAACTTCGCAGCGGCGTGGAAATAGCCACGGGCACCACTTACCCGGCCAAGGTAAAAACCAAAAACGGCAAAGTCTATATTACCATCCACGAAGGAAAAAAACGGCAAATTAGAAGAATGTTCGCGGGAGTAAACTTAACAGTCAGCAATTTAAAACGGGTAAGAATAAACAAGCTCCTCTTGCCTGCAAATCTCACTTCCGGTAATTTCAAAAAAATTACCAAAGAAGAAATACTTTAAAACCCCTCCACGCGAGGGGTTTTAAAAAATTTAAAGCTTTTCTTGAAATCAAAAATTCTAGAGACCTAACTGAAAACCAGTTGACAAGGATCCCTGAAAATTTTAAAGTAAGCACTGAGAAGAACTTTGTGTAGGAGGAATTCATTGATACCCAATTTAGCGGAATTAACACTCGAAGGCAAGCCCCAAAAACCTTGTCGAATTCCAAACTGGACGAAAGATGAGGCTAAAGCATGCACGGTCATCACCAAGTCGATATCCCTGAAAAGAAGCTTGGCAGCACGCAAGCACACAGCCAGGTACATTTACATCGACGATCGATTTAAGGAAGATTCCCTGCCGATACTAAGGCCGGGGGCAGTTGACATATGGCTGCCGACAACCCGCAACATCAGAGACGGCGGCTACCCTTGGCTGACCCATAAATTAAACAAGTGGGGATTTACTTTCGTGCACCCTTTGGCGTTATTGGAAATACTTCACCAATTTCCGAAAATCTTTCCGGGAGAGTCAATTAATACGTTCTGGCAAGAACCCAAGGATGCCTTATGGAGTTTCACCGGCAATGAAAATGTTCACTGGCACTTGCATGCGGATTTGTACAACAACCAGCTCTGCGTCGGCCTTGAAAGTTACGCAAATTTTTCACAGCTGCTGATGCGCTACGATGGTCACGACTGCCGGATGGCCGTAACAAAAACGATCGGGACCTGAAAATCCAAGCTGAAACAGGGTTGAACGAAAGAGACCGAGCTACGACAGCCCGGTCTCTTTTTATTCATTTCTTCAGTCTAAATTAAATTTCTTCGCCCAATTCCTGCCCGGCCTTTTGCCTTTGAGTTTGAAGGTTGTAAATTTTGGAATATTCGCCGTGTTTGGCCAAAAGTTCATTGTGAGTACCGCGCTCTTTTATTTCGCCGTTTACCAGCAAAACTATTTCGTCGCTATCTATTACCGTGGCAAAACGGTGGGCAACGGTAATGGAAGTAACTCCTTTGGAAACTTCCAAAATGGATTTCCTTATTTCTTCTTCCGTGTGGCTATCCAGAGCAGACGTGGCTTCGTCAAAAATTAAAATATCAGGCCGTTTGATAATACTGCGGGCAATGGCAATGCGCTGTTTCTCTCCACCGCTAACCATAAGCCCCCTCTCCCCCACTTTGGTAAAAATTCCGTCCGCCAATTTGGCCAAAAACGGCTGGAGGCTGGCTCGCTGGGCCGCGTCAATCACCGCCTCATCCGGCTGGTTGAAACTGCCATAGCGGACATTGTTGGCAATGGTGGTATTAAACAAAACGTTATCCTGAAGCACCAAGCCAATGCGCTTATGCAAACTCTCAGTGTTGTAATTTTCTATCGGCAGTCCGTCTATTAAAATTTCACCCGCCGTAGGTTCATAAAAACGCAGCAGAAGTTTTACAATTGTGGACTTGCCGCTTCCTGTCTGGCCAACCAATGCCAGCTTTTTTCCCGGCTCAACCACAAAAGAAATATTTTTTAGGATAGGTCGCGGAGCTTCCCCTCCTGACAAGGAGGGGTGGCCGCCGTAGGCGGACGGGGTGGTTGGAGTTTGTTTATTATTTTTTCTCCAACCACCTCCCCCCGCTTCGCGGGGTACTCCTCCTTGTAAAGGAGGAGAGTCTGCGTTTAATCCCCGTTGTTCCACATCATTCCGCGTTATGCCATAGTCAAAACTTACATCCTTAAACTCAACCCTACCCTGCAATTTTTCCACTTTTATGGCATTTGGGATATCCTGAATGGTAACCTTTTCATCGAGCACGCTTTGCAAACGGTCTACGGCGGCAATGCCTTCCGTATACTTGGTATAAATGTCGCCCAAATCGTACAAAGGCTGGTAAACGGCAAAAGAATAAAAATTAAACAAAATCACATTGGCAAAAGAAAGCAAATTCCGATAGGCCAGCACCGCGCCCCACCAAAGCAGTACAACTCTGGCCAAATTAATTACCGTACCCTGGGCAAAACCCAAATACTGGTAAGCCATGGTCTTTTTCTTAAGCCGTAAATGCTGGAGCTGGTTGTCATGATGCAAGTTTTCCTCTTCCTTGGCCTCGGAAGAAAAAGCTTTTACCAATTCAATATGGCTAACAGCTTCAAAACTGGAGCCGTACAAATTTTCGTTAATTTTGTTAATTTCCAACTGGGCCCTTTTAATATACTTCGTAAAAAGCCAAGTCACAAAAAAGAACAGCGGGATAAAGCCAAACAGGGCGATACCAATGCGCCATGCCTTCCAAAAGACAATTATAAAAACCACAACTATGGAAAAGGAGTTTTGGAAAACTTTATCAAACATCACCTGAAACAATGCTGTTACGTCGTCGCGCGCCTTGCTCAATTTACGAAACAGCTCCCCGCCTTTTTCCTGGCTGTGGTAAGCCATGGGCAACTGAAGCACATGCTTATAAGCGTGCTCCAGCACGCGAATACCTATCCGGTCGGCTACGGTATTAACAAAATATGTTTGCAAATTTTTAAAAGTTCTCGCGCCAAAAGCCACCGCTATCCAGGAAACAACAATCAGCATCAGGCTGTGGAAAAATATTTGCGCTGAGCCAAAATCGTACGGATGAGCCATGTATTTGGCAATGATGGTGGCAAAAAAGAACGGCTCAATTAAAGAAAGGCTTTGGCTTAAAATGACAAAAACAAAAATCAGCGCAATTTTCCCGCGCTCTTCTTTCCAGTATTGTGATAAAAATTTCAGGTATGGAAACATAATAAATAGAATGCGAAATTACGAAAGTAAACCAATGCGAATAATGCGAAAGCGTATTTGCTAAATTTCTAATTAACCTAATTGATCTAATTATTCTAAAGAATGCCTAAAAATCTAATGTCTAATATTAAAACTTTTAAGATTTTTCATACTTCCACTAAAGAGGCGTTTTTAGGAATTAGTCCTTAGACCTTATTTAGGTTAATTAGACCAATTAGTACAATTAGAATAATTTTTTAGAGTTTTCACTTATGCTACGCGATTTTTAATATAAACCTGCCAAAAAATGTGGCTAGAACGGCAAAAGTAATAAATATTGCCGCGGCTTTTAAAAACCAGCTGGAAAAGCCTTTGGCCACATATTTTTCCCCCATAATCTCCTTGTCTTCCGAAAATCTAATCAAAAAATAAAAAATTACCGGCAGCATGGCGCCGTTTAAATAATCTGCATAAAGAGTCAAACCAAATAAATTAATCCTGGGAAAAAGAGCCACAAACAAACCCAAAGCAATTTGTAAAATAAAAAATGCGTAAAAAACTCTTCCTTTCAAAAAATTGGCGTCCAAGGTTCTTTCATAACCGAAAAATTCCGTAAACACATAAGCCGTTGCCAATGGTACAATCGTAAGGCCCAAGAATGATGCGGCAAGCAGCCCCACCGCAAACAAACCGTAAGCCAGATTTCCGGCAAGGGGCTTAATTGCCAAAGCGGCAGTTTGGGCATCGGTAACGTTAATGCTATGGACAAACAAAGTATAAGTAACGGCTATTGCTATCATCCAGGAAAAAATGTTGGTAAGAAAACCGCTGAAATAAATTTCCGCACGCTCTTCTTTTAACTGCTCCGGCTTTAGGCCTTTGTCGGCCACAAAGCTTTGCACAAAAAATTGTCCCCAGGCGGTCACGGTGGTCCCCAAAACGGCTATCAAGGTAAACCAATACCGCAAATCGGTAAGCAGGCCTTTTTGCGGCATGACAAGGCTGTATTTAATTGCCTCTCCCCAATTGGGATGGGACAAAAATGCGGAAAAGATATAAGTTCCGTAAAATAATATGGTAATTAAGAATATTCTCTGTAAATTTTTATAATTCAGCGTTATCACCAAAATCACCAAAAGCAAACAAATTAAAATTAAAATGGGCTGCCACGGCAAGCCAAAAAGCTGAATTGCGGACTTTAGCCCGGTAACATCCTGAAGCACAACTCCCTGGTTAACCACAAAATAAAAACAAAACAAAATTATAGCTGTGCGGGCGCCGTAGTTTTCCCGGATCAAATCCCCCAGCCCCTTGCCGGTGACAATGGCAATGCGCGCGCCAATTTCCTGCGTAACCGCCAAAAGAATGGTGGTCAAAATAATAAAATACTGGGAGCTCATTCCGTAAAGCGCGGCGGCAACGGTATATGTTGCCACTCCGCCGGCGTCGTTGTCGGCCATGGCCGTAATCAGCCCCGGTCCCGCAACCGCAAAAAAAAGAAGCAGCTGTTTCTTTATAACCGGCCAATTAAATTTAACCTTTGCAGTTGTCATAAATTAAAATCAAAATTTCGGCAAAACACCGGACTAACTTTATGCGGCCGGAAATAGCTGGCGCATTACGTCGTCAATTGTAACAACGCCTACCATTTTTTTGTTCTCATCCATAACCGCTGCCGTATATAAATTATAACGCGTCATAACTTCTATAATTTTATTAATTTTGTCGTCGGGATGAAGTATTGAGGGCCGGCTAAAACTTTTTGCCAAATCTTTCATTAAAACATTATGGTCTTCGGTGAGCAGCCTGCGCATAGACACCACGCCGATAAAATTTCTTTCATCATCAATCACATAAATAAAAAAAATGGAGCGAAAGTTTGTTGTTTGATTTTTAATTTCCGAAATTGCCTGCGCCACAGTCCACTCCGGCCCTACCGCAATATATTCAAGAGTCATAAGACCTCCCGCCGTATTGTCCGGGTATTCGGTCATTTTTTCAATAGTCTTAATTTTACCCCCGTTAACCTGAGACAAATACTGAGTAGCTTCATCATCGGAAAAAGTCTTAACTAAGTCCACCACTTCATCGGAGGACATTTGAGCCAAAATTTTACCTGCTTTTTCAGGACCCAAATATTTTGCCAAAACATTCTGTTTCGCTGTGTCCAGCTCTTCCATAACTTTTGCCGCTTCGCGATCGTCCAGCGAACCCAGCAAAGTGCTCCCTCGTTTAATGTCCAAATCTTCCACAATGTTCGCCAAATCCGCGGGGTGAAGCCGCTTAAAATTTTCCGCCATGCCGTTCATCTGAAGCGGACCGTTATCAAGCAGCTGCACTTCTCTCCAGTCCAAAAATCTGGCTTTAAAAATTTTATTCATAAACGGAATATCCAAACCGGCTCTCCTAAGCAGCCCCTGAAAACTGGTGTCAATTCCCAAAACGCACATTTTTCCGTCAAAATTGCCGATTCTCAAATCGTCAACCCTAACCACCCTGGTCCCGGAAATATCTACTATTTGTCTGTCCAAAACTTCCTTTTTTAAATGAACAAAGCTCTCTTTTGGCAATTCAGACAAGGCAATCCTGTCAAAAGTGTTTTTCAGGCTTATGCTGCTGCTGGTAAAATTTTCCACAAAATCATACGACACAAATTTGGATTTTTTATCGTTTGTCTGGACAACCAAAAAACGAAGCGGTGAAAAATTTCCGTTTTTGGGATTAATCAAAATATCTTTTAAGTTTCCTACCAGCGAATCGGAGCTGTCGGTAATGGTGTTATTAAGCAGCTGGCTAATATAAGGCATAAATTAAAAATCGCGCTGTGCCGTAGGCACTTGGCGTTATTGTTAACAAAATAAAAATCAGTCCAAAAGCTTTTTGCCGATCATTGAGACAACGGTAACCACCAAAGCCCCCAAAAATGCCGCCAAAAAACCGGTAACGGAAAATCCTTTAACAAAACTGGCCGCCCAAAACATCAGAGCGTTTATTACCAGGGAAAACAGCCCAAAAGTTACAATATTCAAAGGGAGCGTTAAAACTTTCAATAAAAACCCAAGCGTAACGTTAAGCAGTGCCAAGACAATAGCCACCAGCAATGCCGTTCCGAAGCCTGCCACTACAATCCCGGGAATAATTTGAGATGCAACCAAAACCCCTAAAGTGCTGATTAAAATTTTTAAAATTACTTTCATACAAAATATATTTGCGATTATATTTTAAAACTATTTCCATAATTATAGCATATTTTGGCTAAAATTACCAGAGCCGTTTTAAAAAGTACGGCTTAAAAAATCGGCTCGGAATTGTTGCCAAAATACGCTTTTAAAATCACTTGACAAATACCCTGCTCTGGTAGATAATTAGAGTATCTAACCTTTTGTTTATCTAAATATTATAAGCCTAAACTATGCAAAAAAATACAACTGAGGAAATTATTTCTTTATTTTTCAGCACTTTTCGGGCATTTAAGCACAAGCTGGATTTGGGAAGTCCCATGTTTCAGCTGCCATTGGCCCAAACGGAAACACTGAGGCTGATAGCCGAAAAAGAAAAAATTCCGATGAAAGAAATTGCCGATTTTTTGGCAATCACCCCCCCTTCGGCCACGGCAATGATTAATAACCTGTTTCGATTGGGATACATTGAACGGAGCTCCAATAAAGCCGACCGGCGCGCAATTTATTTATCCCTCACAAAAAAAGGCCTGAGTGTTTTACAAAAAGGGGCAAAACAGCGCTGCGCCGTTTTTACCAAACTTTTGGACAATTTGGACAAAAGAGAGCAAGTCGAATTTTTAAAATTATTAAAAAAAATGTCCGTAAATAAAGGTTCCCCATAGCAGAGCTCGGGTGTTAAGCAAGAAGAGGCCTCCATTTCGCAGCATTAGCTTGAGAAAGTTAAGAACCTGTATTTCCGCCAGAGGCGGATCC